>DNLG01000119.1:0-12549 GCA_003488525.1 Bacteroidota bacterium
CGCTGATCTTGATCACCGTGCTTCCATCGCGTATGTTCCACGCTGCAGAGCTGCTGCATGAAGCCACTCGGCGGGCACGATCCTTGTTGTCTACTGGCAACATCAATATCCCTCGCATGAAACGACGGCAAACCTACGAAACGCATTCTGTCCTTGCCCTGCTTGCGGTGCTTCTGTTCATGTCATCAGAAGGACATGCCCAGCGCACGCCGTATCGCATTTTTCTCATCGATAAGGGGCCTGGGGTTTTCGCACCGGGAGAGCCATTGTACGAGCAGACTCTCCAACAGTATCATCCCAATGCGATCAGACGTCGAACCCTGGCCGGAATGGACCCTGTGCTCGACGAGCTGGATCGCCCCATTCATGATGACTATCGCAAGCAGGTCCTTGCCATCAGCGATAGTCTGCTCACGTCCAACCCATGGATGAATTATCTCGTGGTGGGGCTGAATGAGAATGAGTATGAGCGTGTGAAGGCTCTTGAATGTGTCAGATCGGTGTCTCCGGCAAATTCCGTCTCGTACAAACTGTCCCTGCCGGAAAGATGCGGCCCCGTTCCGGAGACCTTTCAGAGTGAAATGCTGCGGGTTGGCAATGTCAATGAACTGCACGATGCCGGCGTATTTGGTCAGGGGGCCCGGGTCGGCGTCATCGACAACGGCTTTCGTTGGAAGGCCATGAGCAGCCTTTCGCACGTGAATGTTGAGGATGAATTCGACTTCATCCATCGACGTCCGATCACCGCCAACCAGGATAATGACGTGCCGCTGCAGGACGAGCACGGAAGCGTCATCATGTCGGTCGCCGCGGCCTGGTATGGAGATCAGGTCATGGGCGTGGCTCCATTCAGCACATACCTCCTGGCGAAATCCGAAGACATGCGCTACGAGCGAAGGATCGAGGAGGATCTCTATGTTGAGGCGCTCTGGTGGGTCGAACGCAGCGGAGCCGACATTTCCAGTTCATCACTGGGATATCGGTACTTTGACTCCAGCGATGCGACAACGCCCTACGAGCTGCTGAACGGATCTACTACCTTCCCCGCCCGGGCCATCAACATCGCGTCGCAGCGCGGGATGATCTGCCTCACGGCGGCCGGCAACAGTGGTCCGTCATCAAGAACCATCATTACACCAGCCGATGCCGATAGTGCTCTGGCTATCGGTGGGATCGCACTCGATGGTCTTAGCGCGTGGTCGAACTCGTCATGGGGCCCCAGCGCGTCAGGACGTCAGAAGCCGGAGTTTGCGGCTCCCGCAGAACGGGTGCCCGTGCAACAAGTCAACGGTCTTGTCGGACGTGCCTCGGGAACGTCTCTGGCTACACCGTATGTAGCTGCGCAGGTGGCACTTCTACGTCAGCTCTACCCCGCAGTGCACCCTAGCTATATCCGCCAAGCCATGATCGACGCCTCACGGTTCGGTCGGCAGACCGACAGCGTTCTTGGTCACGGAGCGCTGGATGTTGCAAGGGCCGCGCGCATCCTTGGACCCTCAATTGCCGAGCCTGCGGTGGTCATCACGGCGGGCGGAATGGTTGTCCTGGCGCCCATCTTTGCCATCGACACTCTTAGGCCGATGCTTTATCAGCGCGCGAACGCTTCAACACCTGAGATCGCCATCCAGGGAGAGTACCTGATCGGAAACTGGTACGCCTTCCGGCTTCAGGAGGCCTACTATGATGGAAACACCACGCAGGTGCGGATCGTCGCCTCAAGTCAGGCCACAAAGCGCACGGCAGTCTTCCCCGCCAGCGCCGAGATGATGAGCGTGAGCCGCGGAGCAGTTTCCATTCCATGCGGCATGCGCATTCCATCGATCATAGTCTCAGTGGATGAAACCCCCGAGCCGCTCGCGGAAGTGCGCGTAGCCGGGATGCCCCTGGCGCGCCATTCGCGAACGCTTGACGTCAGGGGGCTCGATACCACTCCCCTTTCGGTGCGCATTACCAACGCCGTAACCGGGGCGACGTATGCCTGTGAAGTGCTCGGACACGACCAGAGTACGTTGTCCGTCATGACGCCGTCGGCACTTGGCACCGGGACGTGGGTCCTTGAATTCCGCCTGCCCGACGCGGTCGTGCATTGCTCACTGATTGTCCTCTGAAGCTATGACAGTTCTCCTGACCGGAGCCGGTGGCCAGCTTGGCCGCGTGGTTTCGTCCTATCTGACCGAGCGCGGCGCCGTGGTGATCGCTGCTGACCGCGATCTGGTTGATCTGACCAATGCCGACGACACACGGCGCTTTGTTGCCCAGTCAGCCAGCAGCCTGAACGGGGTCGTCCACCTAGTTGGAGGCATACGTGCTGGCGCGCCGATCGAGTCGACCTCGCCTGATGACGTTGACTCAATGGTGCAGCTCAATCTTGTCACGACGTTCAATGTCATGCGAGCAACGATTCCGCATCTCGTATCAAGTGGTGGCGGCTCGATCGTTACCATCGGTGCAAAGGCCGTCCTGCAGGCAGAAGCCAACCGTGCGGCATACGCCGCGGCGAAGGCAGCCGTTGTATCGCTGACGCTCTCGGCGGCGGAGGAAGGGCGCACTTCGGGCGTGCGGGCCAACTGTATCGTGCCCGATGTGATTCGAACGACCGCCAATCTTGAATGGGGCTCGCCGGAGCAGGCCAGCACATGGGTCGAGCCGGACGAGATCGCCTCGGTGATATATGGTCTGCTGGAACCGTCATGCGCCATCACCGGCACGGTCATTCCCATGCTATCGACAACACGGAGACGCACGTGAAACCCGATGCACGATCGGTTTTCGGCTTTCTGCTTCGGTATTACCGTCCGCACAAGTGGCCGATGATCCTTGCGCTTGCCTTTATGATTCCGAGCAGCGGCGTAAGCCTCATCTTTCCGGTGCTCACGGGCAACATCATCGATCAGATCCTTGCCAACAGTCAGGCCGCGTCGCTGATGAACACCGGTGGTCTTTTTCTGGGGCTTCTCACGGCTCAGGCCGTCGTTGGATACGTCGTCTCGGTGACTCTTGCGCGCACCACTGAAAAGGTCATTGCCTCGATCCGCTCGGATCTGTACGAGCACATCGTCCGCCTGCCCCTTTCTCGCATGTCCGGACACCGTATCGGCGAACTGGCATCGCGTCTGTCGAGTGATATGACGCAGATCCAGGAGACGTTTTCTTTTTCACTTCTGCAGCTTGTTCGGCAGTCGATCTTCCTGGTCGGCTCGATCATTCTGATTCTCACCACAAGTGTTCGACTGACGGTGCCGATCGTCGTTGGAATGCCCATCATTGTCGGTGCGGCGGTACTCATTGGACGTCGACTGCGCCGACTCAGCACCAGCACACAGGATGCACTGGCTCGCACCTCGACCATCGTCGAGGAGTCTCTGCAGAGTATTTCTGCCGTGAAGTCCTACGTGCAGGAGCCCCATGAGATCGAGCGATACTCGGCGACCCTGGGCGAGTATGTACGACTCGCTGTGAAGGGGGCTCGCCTGCGTGCCGCGTTCGTTACATTCATCATCTTTACTGTGTTTGGTGGTATTGCTGCCGTCATTCTTTATGGGGCTCGCCTTGTCGAATCGGGCGACCTGCGGATGGGTGAGCTGCTGTCGTTTCTTATGTACGCGATGTTTGTCGGTGGCGCTCTGGGGTCATTTGCCGAGTTGTACGGTCAGATCCAGAAATCCCTCGGCGCGGCCGTGCGCATCCGCGAGATCATGATCGAACCGACGGAGGATGTTGGTCCCGATGCTCCGTCGGTGCGTTTATCCTCGATAGATCTCGTAGGTGTATCGTTCCGTTATCCCGATCGGCAGGACATGCTGGTGGTGAACAACATTTCGCTGCATATCGGCGCCGGTGAACGTGTGGCCTTCGTCGGTCAGAGCGGTTCCGGCAAGTCCACTACCGCCGCACTCTTGCAGAGGCTCTATGATCCTACCGAGGGGCACATTCTGTACAACGACATCGACGCCTCGTCGTATACGCGTGCACAGGTTCGACGTAGCGTTGGAGTGGTCCCCCAGGACATCGTACTCTTTGGCGGCACGATCGAAGAAAACATCCGCTATGGACGTCCGGGCGCGACGTTTGATGAGGTTCGCAAGGCGGCTGCCGATGCGAATGCGCTGGACTTCATTGAGTCTTTTCCCGAGGGTTTCGCAACGCTTGTTGGCGAACGAGGCCTTAAGCTCAGCGGTGGTCAGCGTCAGCGCGTAGCCATCGCCCGCGCACTTTTGAAAAATCCATCGATCCTCATTCTCGACGAGGCCACCAGCTCTCTGGATGCCGAAAGCGAGCACCTTATTCAGGATGCTCTCGAGCGCCTGATGACCGACAGAACGACGGTGATCATAGCGCACCGACTAAGCACGGTGAGGACATGTGACCGGATCTTTGTGTTCTCGGCCGGCTCCGTGATCGAGTCGGGCACGCACGAGGAACTTCTGCGTCTTGGTGGACTCTACAGCCACTGGTGCGACCTTCAATTCATTCGTTAGTGCCAAGCCCCTTGTGAATATCACCGCGAGGTTTATATTTGCACTCCGTTTTTGATAAACGGGCCCATAGCTCAGCTGGGAGAGCGCTTCAATGGCATTGAAGAGGTCAGCGGTTCGATCCCGCTTGGGTCCACCCGAAAACTGGTAATTGGGATCGTAGCTCAGCTTGGTTAGAGCGCCGCCCTGTCAAGGCGGAGGTCGCGGGTTCGAGCCCCGTCGGTCCCGCCCAATTACACCAAACGCCTGTCAGCAATGACGGGCGTTTTTTTGGGCACGGAGAAACCGTCCACGACCCACGGGCCGAGGCCCGGAGCTACTATTGATCGTCTCTCTGTCCCCGGGCCAAGGCCCGGGGCTACTATTGATCGTCTCTCTGTCCCCGGGCCAAGGCCCGGGGCTACTATTGATCATCTCGTGATTCCGTGATTCCGTAACTCCGTAACTCCGTAACTCTCCTCACTCCCCGCTTCCCTTGAACGTGTCGTCTTCGTCAGCAAAGAAGGTGTTGAAGGATGTCATAGAACCGTAAATGCGGGTGATGTAGCTCTGGAGCTTGATCTTCTCGCCGGTTTCGAGGGACTTATGAGAATTGATCTGCTGCTCGAGGACACGCAGGTTGTCGCGCATCATGACGATCTTGTGCATGAAGCGTTCGATCGACATTTCGTGCTGTTTCAGGCGATCATCGCCTGGCTTGAAAATCATCGTGCCGTGCTGCCACTTTGGGGCGATCTCGACGTTCGAGGTGCGTTCGAGTTCACGCGCGATCATACGCGCAAGTAGTTCTATTTCGCCGCGTTCCACCGCACGCTCCGGATCATTGCAAACAGAAGGGCAGATTTGATCACGTCTCCGGCAAGGAAAGGGGCTACCCCCATCGTAATGGCGTTCTCGGTACCGACGAATGTCGACAGGACAAGTGAACCGAAAAGAAGGATGACCGCCTGCGCGCCAACAATTGACACGGCCAGACCTGAGCGTGTGGACGTCAGGCCTGCATCACGCAGGCGTCCAAGAAGAGCAGCAGCTGCGGCAAAGCCGATCAGGTAGCCAGATGTCGGACCCCAGAGTGCGGACATTGATTCAAAGCCAGCAAACACCGGCGCACCCAGAATGCCCAGCGCGAGGTATGAAAGCACACTTGCCATTCCAACGCGGTAGCCAAAAAGCAGCGGCCATGCAATCACGGCAAAGGTCTGACCTGTGATCGGAACGGGTGTAAAGGGCAGCGGTATGCGAACCTGCGTGCAGGCCACAAGTACCAGCGTGCCAAGCACGCTGAGTTGTACGGTACGATTCGATAGTGCCTGTTTAAGGCCTGGGGCGAGGAGGCGAAGTGTATTCATGACTGCAAAAATACACGATGGCTACTCTTTCAGCGCACCGGCAGTCAGACCTTCGATGATCCGACGTTGAAAGACAACAAACAATAGAAGAATCGGTGCTGCGGCGATGCTTGCGCCGGCCATCAGGTGTCCCCAGTCGATCGACTGCTTACCGAGGTAGAAGGCAAGTCCTACCGGAAGAGTTCGATGTGCTTCATCATTGGTAAACAGAAACGGAAAGAGGAACGAGTTCCAGTTCGACAAAAACGTGTAGATCGCCAGCACGGTCAGGACGGGTCGGCAAAGCGGCGCAACGATACGCCAGAGAATGTACCACTCGCCTGCCCCATCGATACGGGCGGCATCTTCCATTTCGGCAGGCATTGACTGGATGTACTGTCGTACGAGAAAAATCCCGAACGGCGTGACGAGCCACGGCACGATGAGAGCTGCGTACGAATTGATCCACCCCAGGCCGGCAACAAGTCGATAGAGCGGAATCATGATCACCTGCTGAGGTACGGCAAGCACTCCGAGGATCGACAGAAACAGAAGCCCCTTGCCGGCAAAACGTCGACGGGCAAATGCATAACCGGCCCACAGACAGAAGACCACGTTGCCGAATGTGACCGTGCTGGCCACAAGAAGTGAGTTGACAAAGTAGCCAAGGAAGTTGTCCGATTTCCACGCGTCTTCATAATTGACCGTGCTGGTCGGTGCGCTGAGCATCTGTCCAAGGGTCGCATGCTGCTCGGGAGATTCACGCAGTGAGACAAGGATCATCCATGCCATCGGGGCGATCATTCCCAAGGCAACCACGCAAAGAAGCATGATCACCATGAGCCGGCCAAGAGAGAAACGTCGTACAATCATCGCCGGTACAGTCCGTGCTCGTTGATGAAGTCGCGCACGGCCTTTGTTGTGAGGTAATTGATGCTCTTGTCCTGACGCACGCGATGTCGGATATCGGTGGAAGAGATCTCCAGCAACGGAGCGTTGATCCACACCGGCGACCGGGAATCAACCGTGAGTGTTTCCGTCAGCCGCTCCTCCATCTCGGGCGTCAGCAGAAATGGCCGACGAACGATGCACAGCTGCGATTGACCGAGCAGATCCTGCCAGCGGTGCCAGCGGACGAATTCCACGGCCTGGTCGCTGCCGATCAGCACAAAGAGCTCTGCCTGCGGATGCTCGGCCTGCATGGCCGCAACGGTGTCGATGGTGTACGACACGCCGCCGCGGCGGACCTCGACATCACTGACATGGAACTTCGGATGCTGCTCGGTGGCCAGCTGCACCATTTGCAGGCGCTCTTCGGCCGACGCCAGCATCGGGTCATCGATCTTGAAGGGCGAACGCGCTGTCGGCACGAAGTAACAACGGTCGAGATTCAACTGATCGACAAACCTGTCGGCAATGATCAGGTGGGCAATGTGAATGGGGTTGAATGAGCCGCCGATGATTCCTATTCGCATGGTTGTGGCGATCCGTGCTAGAGCAGTAACAGCAGTGAAGCGGCCATGACGGCCATTCCGGCAACAAGACCATACACGCTCAGGTGATGCTCTCCGTAGTCACGCGCCGCCGGAAGCAACTCGTCGATCGATATAAAGACCATGATCCCGGCCACAAGGCCAAACAGGATGCCCATAACGAGTGGACTCATGATCGGCAGCAGGATCAGATAACCGATGATAGCACCGACCGGCTCGGCAAGACCCGAAAGGAACGACCAGAAGAACGCACGTTTTCGGTCGTTGGTGGCATAGAACACCGGAACGCTTACAGCGATGCCTTCTGGAATGTTGTGGATGGCAATGGCGATGGCAATGGCCAGTCCCAGACTCGGGTCATCGAGAGCACTGACAAACGTTGCAAGACCTTCGGGAAAGTTGTGAATGCCGATGGCGATGGCCGTCATCACGCCAACGCGCATTAGCTGGTTGCGCTTGCGGTACTCCTGGCTCTTCTCCGCGTCGTCCATGTACTCGACGCTCATATTCTCGTGCGGGTTCTCGTATGTGGGCACGAGCTTATCGATGATTGCGATCAGCGCAATACCGGCGAAGAACGAACCTACTGCCAGCCAACGGCCCTGCTGGATGCCGTATTCCTGCGTGAGAGCCACCACGGACTTATTCAGGATCTCGACGAATGAGACGTAGATCATCACACCGGCAGAGAAGCCGAGCGAGACCGATAAGGCCTTTGTGCTGGTGCGCTTGGTAAAGAACGCCATGGCCGAGCCAACACCGGTTGCAAGCCCCGCCAGAAGCGTGAGTGCAAAGGCGTACCCGACGGCATGCATGTCCATGTTATGCCAGGGTCTTTACCAGCGTCGATGCCGTGGCACGGCGTCCGTGGACGACGTTCAGCGAGACCAGCGAGCGTGACGGCCTGCACCGTGCTTCGAACTCATCGCGGAACTTCTCAATGAAACCCTTAACCGGCCACGCTGCAGCGTCACCGAGAGCGCAGATCGTATTGCCTTCGATATTCGAGGCTACACTGTAGAGAAGATCGATATCCGAAGATGTTGCCTCACCATGCTCGATACGATGCAGTACCTTTTCCATCCATCCGCATCCTTCGCGGCATGGTGTGCATTGTCCGCATGATTCGTGGTGATAGAACCGCGCAATACGCAGTGTGACGGCCACGATGTCGGTGTCCTCGTCCATGACCATGATACCGGCGGTACCAATGTGCGTTCCGAGTTTCTTGAGAGACTCCTCATCCATACGAACGCCCTCGATTTCGTCTCCGCGCATTGGGGGCATCGATGAACCACCTGGAATAATGGCCTTGACCTTCTTGCCGCCCGGAACACCTCCGCAGACGTCGTTGATGATCTCGGTCAGTAGCGTACCGGTAGGCAGTTCATAGACGCCAGGCTTGTTGACGTGTCCGCTTACACCATAAAGGATCGTTCCCGAATGCCCAGGCGCGCCGATTGCGGCAAACGCGTCGGCACCCATTGCGATGATCGGAGGAACGGTTGCGATCGTCTCGACATTATTGATCGTTGTCGGCATTCCCCACAGCCCCTTGTTGGCCGGGAATGGTGGCTTGTAGCGAGGATAGGCACGGTCTCCTTCGAGCGAGTTCATCAGCGAAGTTTCTTCGCCGCAGATGTAGGCACCTGCACCCTTGTGGACCACGATGTCGATGGTGTAGTCACCACCGAAGGTCTTCTTCATTCCCTCGCCGATGAGCCCCTTGGCATAGGCCTCGTCGACGGCAGCCTGCATCATGTCAACCCACGCATGGTACTCACCGCGGATGTAGATGAACGCCATCTTGATATTCATCGCGTAGCCGGCGATGAGAATGCCTTCGATCAGCTGATGAGGATTGTACTCAAAGATCTGACGATCCTTGAACGAGCCCGGCTCAGATTCATCACCATTGATTGCAAGGTACTTCGGCTTGTCGTTCCCCTTCGGCATGAAGGACCACTTCAGACCCGTCGGGAAGCACGCTCCGCCACGACCTCGAAGGCCGGAGCGCTTCACCTCGTCGATCACGGCATCCGGCGTCATCGACAGGACCTTACGGTAGGCATTGTATCCGCCATTGGCGATATAGACATCAGCCTTGTGCAGGTCGGCGATCTTCGGAAGGACAAGATGTGGCGAAGTGTACATGAGCATCCTCAAAATGATGGCAAATATAACGAGTCAGGCATCGAGCCGGAATCAGGCATGGTTGACAGATTCCACAACAACGGCCAGACCCTGGCCGACACCGATGCAGAGCGAGGCGCATCCAAGGCGTGAGCCGCGTCGGCGCATTTCACGAACAAGACTTCCCAGAATGCGTGCGCCACTCATCCCGAGGGGGTGGCCGATGGCGATCGCACCGCCGTTGACGTTCACGCGGTCCGGGTCGACGCCAAGTTCTCGTATGCACGCCAGCGCCTGAGCAGCGAAGGCCTCATTGATCTCGATGAGATCCAGATCGGCAACACTCACGCCGGCACGCGAACACGCCTGCTGGATGGCCCCTACGGGTCCGATGCCCATAATGCGCGGGTCCACACCAACAGCGCCCGAACTTAGAAGTCTCGCATAGACATACTGGCGCAGATGCGGCTGCCGATCAAGGGCCTCCTGGCTGGCAAGTACCATCATACCAGCCCCGTCGTTGAGCGACGAGGAATTGCCAGCCGTAACACTTCCGCCCTTTCGAAACGCTGCGCCGAGTGCACCGAGGCGCTCCAGGGAGGTGTCGCCTCGGGGCTGCTCATCATGCTCGACGATAAGGGGCTCACCTTTACGCTGCGGGATGCGCACGGGCACGATCTCTTCGGCGTGAATGCCGGCATCTCGAGCGGCACACGCGCGAACGTGACTGCGAAGAGCAAACTGATCCTGGTCGTGACGTGCGATGCTCCAGCGCTCGGCAATGTTTTCGGCCGTCTCACCCATCGTCTCGAGTGGGATGATCTTCTCCAGCCGGGGGTTGGGGTACCGCCATCCGAGAGCCGTATCGTAGGCCGTTATGTTACCGAACATCGCTCCGCCGGAGACATTTTTCGGGAGACTGTATGGCGCACGTGACATGCTTTCGACGCCCCCTGCCACGACGACATGATGTTCCCCGCTGGCGATCGATCTCATGCCCTGAATGACCGCTTCAAGCGAAGAGGCGCAGAGCCGGTTGACAGTTACAGCCGGAACGGTTTCCGGCAAGCCCGACAGCAGCACGGCCATACGGGCAACGTTTCGATTGTCCTCGCCGGCCTGATTGGCACAGCCGATGATGACGTCATCGATCGACGTCGGATCCAGAGATATACGATCGACGAGCGCAGCGATCAGATCGCCGGCCATGTCATCGGGTCTGACTGCTGAGAGTGCCCCGCCGTACTTGCCTACAGGCGTACGAAGAGGTTCGAGGATATAGACAGGTTTCATGTTCATGATGAGTAGTCTGGAGTTCAGATCGAAGCAAGATTGCGCTGCAATTTCATAAGTGCGTCCGTCCAGTCGGTCTGCTTCTGTCGTTCGTTTTCGATGATCTCCGGTTTGGCATTGGCCACGAAACTCGCGTTGGCGAGCTTCTTCTCCACTCCGGCCAGTGCTGCCGTAAGACGTTCGATCTCCTTGGTGATACGGGCCCGTTCCCTGTCGAAATCGATCTTGCCGGCAACGACAAGGTAGATCTCGTTGCCTCTGACCACATCGGCAACCGAGCCCTGAGGTTTATCGAGGTCGTGTCCGATGACAAGCTCTGCACAGCGGGCAAGTGCAGTGATGACAGCACTTTGTGACGAGTAGAACTCGACTTCGTCCGGCCGTACGCGCAGATGCACATCAAGTCGCTCTCCCGGTGGTATGCCCATCTCGGCGCGCTGACGTCGAAGAGCTTCCACAACGAGTTGGAGCGTCTCGAACCGCTCCTCGGTCACCTGATCGATATCGTCGGTCTTAACCACTGGAGCCGTTGACGTGGAGATCGACTCTTCGGTGGCGTGCCCGAGAAGTCCGTGCCAGAGTTCCTCGGTGATGAACGGCATGACCGGGTGCAGCAGGTGGAGCGTCCCGTCGATCACGGAAAAGGCATTATCCAGAATGGCCACCCGATGAGCATCCGATGGAGCCTGCGTCAGCTGCACCTTGACAACTTCGACGTACCAGTCACAGAAGTCGCGCCAGATAAAGTCGTAAAGAATCTTTGCGTACTCGGTGATGCGGTACTCATCAAGTGCCTTCGATGCCTCATGCACCGTCGAGGCATAACGCGATCGAATCCAGCGGTCGGCCGTACTGAGCTCGTAGGCTGCATCCGGAGCCGCATCCGACGCTACCTCGAACCGTTTCATCTGTAGAAAGCGACAGGCATTCCAAACCTTGTTGGCAAAGTTTCGCCCGAGCTCCATTGATGCGATGTCCTGGGTCTTCTCGTCGATATCCAGTCGCACATCCATACCGAGCGGCGCCAGGTAGATCATGGTAAAGCGCACGGCGTCCGAGCCGTACTTTTCGATCACGTTCAGCGGATCCGGCGAGTTACCGAGCGATTTCGAGAGTTTCCGGCCTTTGACGTCACGAATGATGCTGGTGAAATACACATCGCGGAATGGAATCTCATTTTTGAACTTCAAACTTGCCATGATCATCCTGGCAACCCAGAAGAAGATGATATCCGGCCCGGTCACCAAGAGATTCGTCGGCATGTAGTACGACATCAGCTTCTCTGCCGCCTCATCACCGGCAGTATCGCCGGAGATCGGACCACGCCAACCCATGGTTGTCATGGGCCAAAGCCACGAGGAAAACCAGGTGTCGAGAACGTCCGGATCCTGCCTGAGGGTAGCCCCCTCATCAAGACCTAGTTTAGCGCGCGCCTCCTGCTCGGACATTGCCGCCGTGAAGCGGCCATCCTCGGTGTAGTACACCGGAATTCGATGTCCCCACCAGAGCTGGCGAGAGATGCACCAGTCACGCACGTTCGACATCCAGTGTTCGTAGGTGCGTACCCAGTGATTCGGGTAGAAGGTGATCTGACCGCTTCTGACGGCTTCGAGGGCTGGACCGGCAAGGGGCTTCATGCTCACGAACCACTGATCACTCAGGTACGGTTCGACGGCTTCTTCGCCCCGCTCACTGAAGCCCACGTTGTGGGTGTAGTCTTCCTTCTTTTCCAGCAGTCCAGTCTCTTCGAGCCGTGCCACGACCTTTTTTCGGGCCACAAAACGGTCGAGTCCGGCAAACTCCCCTGCCAGTTCATTCAGTGTGGCG
>DNLG01000119.1:12797-14445 GCA_003488525.1 Bacteroidota bacterium
CCTGTGAGCGGAACAATCACCCGCGATCCGATCAGGTGGCGGTAGCGTTCATCCTGAGGGTTGACGGCCACGGCGACGTCGGCGAATATGGTCTCGGGACGCACGGTAGCGACAAGAAGCATCCCCGAACCATCTTCAAGATGATACTGAAGGGTATAAAGATGTTCACGAACCTCCCGGAAGATCACTTCTTCGTCAGAGAGAGCGCTCTGAGCAACCGGTGACCAGTTGATGATGCGCTTTCCACGATAGATGAGACCTTCGTCAAAGAGCCGAACGAATACTTCGGCAACAGCCTGACTCGCCGAATCATCCATCGTGAACAGCGTTCGCTCCCAATCGGCAGAGACACCCAGCGTTCGGAGCTGTTCAAGAATGATTCCGCCGTAGGTGTTCTTCCACTCCCAAACACGCTCGGTAAAGGCCTCACGCCCAAGGTCGTGACGTCGTAAGCCCTGCTTTTTCAACTCCTTTTCGACCTTTGTCTGCGTTGCGATGCCGGCATGGTCAAGCCCCGGAAACCAGCATGTTTCGCGTCCATTCAGGCGAGACCAGCGGATGTAGATATCCTGAATGGTATTGTTCAGAACGTGGCCGAAGTGCAGAATGCCGGTGACATTCGGAGGGGGCATCAATACCGAATACGGCGTGCGATCCGACGGCTCAGAGTGGTAGATGCCGCTCTTCTGCCAGAATGAATACCAGTTTGATTCCGATGCTGATGGAGAGTAGGTCTTTTCGAGTGCTTGAGACATGGTTTTCGAGTGTGGTTACTACCGTGTTGATCGGTCAAAGATAACCCATATCATGGCCGAGGTTGTAAATACGTAACGCAATAGCATGATGCGAAAAACATCATACGCTAATATATTTGCCCGTTGTTCGTTGACGCCATCCAGCCACGAGCAGTAGCATTACAGGAAGTATTTCACGCAGAACGTCATTCAGGAGTTCAACATGACAACACGGTTCAGGCTGTCCATGCCGACCGCCCTCCTCGGTGTTGCACTCGTCCTTGCATCTTGCACGTGCAAGATCAAGGAAGAGCAACTTTCACAAATCCGGCAGATCCGCACTCAAGACAAGGAAACCGCGGCCGATATCTCCAAGGTAGAGTCGGACAAGGCTCGTGCTTCCGGCGAACTGGCATCTCGCCAGGCAGAAGTACGCACCTGCAATGACAGGCTCTCGTTCATCCAGCAGAAGAAGTCGCAGTGGCCGAACATTTGGGGGGACTGGGATCCAAACGCCCCTGAAGTTGAGCCAGCACCGGCTCCAGCACCGTCCGGCAAACCGAAGAAATAAGTCAAGAAAGGACAAATACCATGAAGAAGACACTCGCAATTCTATTCGTGTGCGCCTGCTTCGTGCCTTCCTTGGCGCAGGACGTACCACCACCACCGGTGAGCAAGGCAGACGAACTGCTCACCTGCGAAGAGGCAGACGCACGCATCAAGCAGCTCCAGGGCGATCTTGATGCGCAGAAGAAGAAACTCGCCAACTTGCAGGGCGACGTCAAGAAATTCGAAACCGACATCGCCAACGCTGTTGATGCACTCAAGAAGTGTGGCGACCAGATCAATACGTTGGTTGGTGCTTCAGAGGCTGACATTGCAGCTTTTCGTGAGAAGATCGGTCGTCTGGAAGG
>DNLG01000119.1:14629-18474 GCA_003488525.1 Bacteroidota bacterium
AGGAGTTGCAGCGTTCGCTCAACGAACTAGCGCGACAGCAAATGGCCATGATCCCCGAATTTTACGACCGCATCACGGCGCTACGCCGGAACATCAAGGGCCTCTACCGGGAAAAGCGCGTCAAGGGCTACACTGTCGGCACGTGGGCTGAAAACCGCGACTGTCTGTGGAACATCGCTGGTCGTACGGAGATCTATGCTGATCCGTTCATGTGGCCAAAGATCTGGCAGGCAAACACGGGTCAGATCAAGAACCCAGATCTCATTCAGCCAGGCTGGGTGCTGACGGTGCCCCCTGCCGGACCGAAGACATCCGAGGAAATGAAGGCCGAGCGTTCATACTGGCGCAAGAAGCGCGCTGCGGAAGCACAGCCTGAGAGCGGCTCTACGGCACCAGCCTCAGCGGGTTCATCCAAGTAATCAAACGTGAAGATTTCGTCCTGAAACCAAGGGCCGATCACTGCGTGGTCGGCCCTTGTTGTATTTTCAACAGCCATGCACATCGTAGAAAAGAAAGTCAAGATCGGAGATGTCGACCCGGTAGAGTTGCTGGGGCCGAACGAACAGCATTTGCAGCTGATCGAGAACAAGTTCGATACGTCGATCACCGTCCGCGGCGACATTGTGATCCTGCGCGGAGAGCCGGCAGAGGTTCGTAAGATCGAACAGATCTTCTCCGAGCTGATGCATACGCTCAGGCGGACGGGGCGCCTGCAGCTGGCCGACGTGTCCATGATCACGGATCTGGTGGAAAGCGATCGCGCGGCGGCGGTTCCTAGCGCGATGAGCAAAGAAGAGCTCGACTCTGTCATTCTCTGGGGCAAGCGTGAAATGATCCGCGCTCGAACGCCCCGTCAGATGGACTACTACATGAAGGTCCGCTCGAATGACCTCGTGTTCTGCATTGGTCCGGCCGGTACGGGAAAGACGTTCCTTGCCGTAGCCATGGCCTTGGCGGCACTCAGAGCAAACGAGGTCAGCCGCATCATTCTGTCGCGTCCGGCCGTCGAAGCCGGTGAGTCGCTGGGGTTTCTCCCGGGTGACATCTCGGAAAAGGTCGACCCGTACCTTCGCCCCCTTCTTGACGCGCTCAGCGACATGGTTAGCCCCGACAAGCTCAAAGGCATGTTGGAAAAACGTGTCGTCGAGATCGTGCCTCTGGCCTACATGCGCGGGCGCACACTCAACAACTCGTTCATCATCCTGGACGAGGCGCAGAACGCGACAAGGACGCAAATGAAGATGTTCCTTACGCGTCTCGGGCGCAATTCCAAGGCCATTGTAACCGGTGACGTAACGCAGACGGATCTGCCGAAGAAGCACGAATCCGGACTGCCTGATGCCGAACGTCTCTTCCGTGGTATCCGCGGCATTGACTTTGTGCATTTCGATACCGCCGATGTGGTGCGTCATAGGCTTGTGGCTGAGATCGTTGCCGCCTACGAACGTTCTGAGGCCCTTAGTGCCAGCACCGAAAAGGCTTCCTCGCGTCAATGAACGAGGTGATGCAGTTTGGCTTTCTGTCGATCTCATGGATAGACCTGGTCGACGTTGCGATCGTAGCCGTCGCTTTTTGGTTTGTGTACCGAAGCCTGCGCGACACGCTTGCCCTGCAGGTGCTTTTTCTCCTGTCAATTCTGCTCGTACTGAGCTTCTTCACTGATGCACTCGGTCTGGAGACGGTGAACTGGATCCTACGTCGACTCGGTGATATTGGCCTGATTGCTTTTGTGGTGCTGTTTCAGCCTGAGCTTCGTCGGCTGGTTTTGCTCTTGACAAGGGGGCGAGTGTTCCGTCTTTTTCTGCGAACGCGATCGACCGAGGTCATCGATATCGTTGTTGATGCGATCGAAGATCTGACGTCGTCTCACATCGGCGCTCTGATCGTCTTCTCACGTGCCGATCACATCAAGGTCACGGTTGACACCGGTGTGAAACTCAATGCAACTGCATCTGCCGAACTTCTTTCCTCGATCTTCAATCCCCGTTCGCCCCTTCACGACGGAGCTGTTGTCATTGACGGTCAGATGCTCGTGGCCGCTCGCTGCGTACTACCACTGAGCACGACGCAGAGGGTCGGCTCACGGACTCTGGGCACGCGACATCGCGCCGGACTTGGCCTATCGGAGCAGGCCGATGCCGTAGTTGTGATCGTTTCCGAAGAACGAGGCACGGTGTCGCTGGCCTATGGAGGAGAACTCGAGATCGACATACCACTGCCGCTGCTGCGAGTCACCCTGCAGCAGCGCATCAGCTCGTACCTCTCAGCTTGAGGATCGGCAGAAACATCTTTCGAACATGAAACCATCACCACAACGTCAGTCAACTCCTTTCGAACTGCAGCGCCAGGCACTTGTAGACTCCCTTCGCGCAAGAGGAGTGACGAGCAGCCGTGTGCTTGCGGCCATGGCCGCGGTTCCCCGCGAGCAGTTCGTTCCCCCTGCGCTAGTCATGCGAGCTTATGAGGATTCTGCCCTGCCGATCGATAACCGGCAGACGATCTCGCAACCGTTTACCGTTGCGATCATGACGCAGGCACTGGAGCTTGACGAACCCAGCCGTATTCTCGAGATCGGAACCGGCAGCGGATACCAGGCCGCTGTGCTTGCAGCCATGGGACATCATGTGATCTCGATCGAACGTCATGCAGCCCTTTCACAGCGAGCACGAACCGTGCTTGCAGCGGCGGGGTATGCAGTGACCTGCCGCGTTGGTGATGGCACGATCGGCTATCGCGAGGGTGGCCCATACGACGGTATCATCGTTACTGCCGGCGCGCCGGACGTTCCTGAGCTGCTTGCGCGTCAGCTCAGGATCGGTGGACGTATGGTCATTCCCGTTGGCAGCATCACCGAGCAAGCGCTCTATCGCGTTGTGCGAACCGGCGAGCAGACCTGGAAGGGCGAAGAACTCGGTCAGGCCAAGTTTGTGCCTCTGATCGGTCGCTCGGGCTGGGACGACTCAGTGGGCAGGTGATCGTGCGTCGTGTACTCGTCATCGGCGGACCGACCGCCGCCGGCAAAACTGATACGTCGTTGGAGCTCGCCAGGCTTATACGCTGCGAGATCATCTGCGCAGATGCGCGCCAGCTTTATCGCGGACTGGATATCGGTACTGCCAAGCCCCTTGCCCATGAGCGTGAGATTGTCCGGCATCACCTTTTTGACATCCTTGATCCGATGCAGCAGATCACAGCCGCTGACTATGCCAGGCAGGTTCATCAGGTGATCGACCAGATGCCTTCGGACGTACTACCTGTGCTCGTCGGCGGGTCGGGTCTCTACATCTCGGCTGCCCTTGATGGCTTTTCCCCTGCCGTGTCAGACGTTAGCGACGAGATCCGCAGTGAACTTCACAGAGAACTCGAGATGCGGGGCCGCGATGAGCTGTATCAGGAACTCGAGCGTGTGGATCCGGCGGCGGCAAAGCTGTATTCAGATAGGAACCCGCGCAGGGTGCTTCGTGCTCTGGAAGTGTACCGGTCCACCGGGCGACCTATCTCGGAGCTTTGGAGTGTAAAGCCCGAAAGCACGCGCTATGAGGTTCTCCACGTAGCCGTTGGATGCGAACGTGAAGAGCTTCGCAGGCGGATTCATCGTCGAAGTGAAGAGATGTGGTCAAGAGGACTTCTGAGTGAGGTTGAGCGCCTTCTTTCCAACGGCGTGTCTCGTCAGGAGCAGTCGATGCAGTCCGTCGGATACCGCCAAGCAGCTGATGTGCTTGATGGAGCGATCACCATTGAAAAGGCCAAGGAGCGACTTGAAACGGCAACATGGCAGTATGCAAAGCGGCAGTTAACGTGGTTTCGACGAGATTTGCGCTACACCTGGCTGGAGTCGGACTCAA
>DNLG01000119.1:18685-20300 GCA_003488525.1 Bacteroidota bacterium
CGCTCACGGCGGCCTTTCTTCTTGTATGCTCGGCTAGACTCATCCATGGGACGGCCATTGCGCGCATTGAAAGACCCGTCAACGTTTCCGCTTCTTCGGCCGATAGCGCTTCATCTCTATCGGCCCTGCAGCAGCGTCTGGACCGGATCTTCAGCTCACCCGGTTACAGGCCATCGGGGATCTCGGCCAAGGTGATTTCGTTACAGACCGGCCGCGTGCTCTATGAGCGGAATCCTGATCTACCTCTAACCCCGGCGTCGACGACTAAGCTCTTCACTACGGCGGCGCTGCATCACTACATGGGTGCTCAGGCGCGACTGCTAACCGAAGCACGAACCGACGGATCGTTGTCGCCAGACGGAACGCTCAACGGCAATCTCTATCTCGTCGGTTGCGGCGATGCCATGCTCACGGTCGCGGATATCGAGGACCTTGCAGACCGCATTATCGCCAGCGGTGTTCGGCGTATCACCGGAAGTGTGATCGGTGACGGTTCGCGCTTTGATGCCGTCACGAACAGAGCGATCTACTCCGGGGATCACGAAGATGTGGAAGCAACAGGATCGATCGCGGCGCTGAGTGTGCAGCGTGGATCGATCGCCTTCGTTGTCAGTGCCAGTCGCGGGGGGATTGCCAGCGTACAGCCAATTCCCGCTTCGGACGCCTTCAGCATCGAGTCGCGCGTGCGCGTCGTGGCCCAACGGGTGCGCTCGGTACGTTCGTCGAAGCGAGCAGGTAAAGTGCAGCATTCACCCCGGCGAAAGACAACACCGGCAGCACGACGTCGCGCATCGGTTCGACGTCGCGGCGATGCTCCGGAGCCGCCACGTCGGGTGCGTCATTCGGTAGCGCGACTTTCGGTCCAGCTGGCTCCGGTAGTGAAGGGGCAGACTCTGCGCTATGTTGTGACCGGCAACATCAGTGTTGGCAGCTCTGCGACGGTTTACGCCCAGGCGCCGCGTCCGGCGCTGATCCTCGCCGGAGTGCTCAGTCAGCGATTGCGTTCAGGGGGCGTTGTGGTCTCGTCGGCGGTAAGTGAGCGAGCATGCCCGTCGACGTCAACTCTTGTGGCCGCCACGGGTCGGCCCTTGGTGGAGTTCACCAGTGTAATCAACAAGCGCAGCGACAATTATCTGGCCGAACATGCCTTCAAGATGTGCGGTCTTCGCGCTGGCTCTTCGACGTCGACCGCGGATCTTGCGCGCGCGGCAATTGCCCGTGCAATGGACTCTCTCGGTGTGCAGCGCGCAGGAATGGTCCTCAATGACGGCAGCGGTCTGTCGCGACGTAACGCGGTATCGGCCACCACACAGGTCGAACTTCTGCGGTCCTGTGACCGGCAGTCATGGCGTGAGGAGTTTCACAGTTCACTGGCGATCGCCGGAGTCGATGGATCCATCCGACGTCGCATGATCGGCACGCCAGCCATGCAGAACGTACATGCCAAAACGGGAACGTTGCGCAACGTGAGTTCGCTCTCCGGCTATGTTGCCACACGGGATCAGGAGCCCCTTGCCTTCTCGTTTATCAGCAATGGCAGTTCGGTCTCGTCGTACAAGGCGGCTGAAGATGCGGCAGCGATCGCGCTGGCTTCATTCAGCTGGAGACCAATCGC
>DNLG01000119.1:20529-36385 GCA_003488525.1 Bacteroidota bacterium
TGCCATTAGACTGATCTTGCCGGTGCGCAGCACGCACTCGTCGCCCGCTCTGGCATGAAGCCACGCTCCGCAGCGTGCCGCGTCATAGGCCTGCATGCCCTGGGCGCACAGACCGGCGATTATGCCGGTGAGAACGTCTCCCGATCCGGCCGTAGCCATGGCCGGATTCCCACACTGAAGGTAGGTGGAGTAATCCTTGGTGACCGTTGCTGCCGGAACATGCTTGATGTGAACGATACAGTCGTAGTCCGCCGCTGCGCGTTGTGCATGTTCAACGTAGGACAGTTCTATCAGTCGACGATCTTTGCCGATCAGGCGCGAGAGCTCGCCCACGTGAGGAGTGATGATCAATTCACAGGTGCGGCTTCGCACAAGGGGCAGACTTCGAATGCCATCGGCATCAAGCACAAGAATGCGTCCGGCCGGGATCGATTCAATGAATTCAGCAATCATGGCGATCGTGCGGTGATCGGACCCGAGCCCCGGCCCGACGGCGATAACCGTGCTTCTTTCCATTCTTCGACAGAGCAGATCGATCGCCTCTACAGCGATCGTGCCGCTTTCCGTATGTGGCAATTGCGTCGTCATGATCTCGCGAGGCGTCAACGGGTGGATCGAGGCGGCGGCCAGGTCGACGAGTCCCGCACCAATGGCCAGTGCTGCGTGTGCGGTCATCGAAGGGGCTCCACGCATGCCGAGTGTTCCACCGATGACAAGGACATGCCCAAAGTCAAACTTCGACGATCGGCTGCTGCGTCCTGGCAGCATTGCCGCCACATCCATTTCGTCGAGTACTCCCCCGTCGCTGATCCGTGCGGAAATCTCCACAGGGGCTCCGATGGGTGCCAGGTGGATCTTACCGCATACCAGCGGTCCGTTTGCGCGTAGATGTCCGGGTTTGAGGCCTTCCATGGCGATGGTATGCTGACACCGCACAACGCCCGGATCGGTCTCTCCGGTCGTTGCATCGAGTCCGGTTGGCAGATCGATCGAGACCGTCACCGCATCAAAAGCATTGACGGCCGAGGTGACCTTTCGAATCGCGTTATCAAGAGGCAATCGCGCACCGGAACCGAAGATGGCATCGATAACAACATCGGTCGCTTTCGTGCGCAACGTGTCGAGCTCATGGTGCAGGAGAACTCGTACGCTAAGGGGCAGACGCGCTCGTGCCTGACGATGCCCCTGTGAAAGAACTGCCGATTCCTGCGGTGCGGCCACTGTGACGTTGTAGGACTGTGAAAGAAGGCGCGCAATCGTAAGCCCATCGGCGCCGTTGTTTCCCGGTCCGCAGACGACAAGAATGGACACGGGCTCGGCCTGAGAAATCGACGAACTGATGATCTCCTGGATGATCCGGGTGCAGCTTGCCGATGCCTGATCGATAAGTTCGGCTTCAGTGATCCCGCTTCGCAGGCATTCTGCGTCGAGACGGCGCGACGCTTCCGGTGTGTAGACGCTGATCATGAAGCGTCAATATAGCCCCATGCTAAAAGGCGGTTGCATGATGCGTCTGCATGGCTGTATGTTCGCCGCATGAAGCTGACGCAAATACTGCATTTCTGCGGTGCAGTTTTTTTTATCGCACTGACTGTCCTATCGGCTGGCTGTGGAGGGATTGATCCCGATGCCGTGCGCCCATTTTCCGGTCTGCGCGGTACGATTCGATATGTAGGGGGCGCGCAGGCCTGGCCAGCTGACTCGATCTATGACCTTCGCGTGGTGGCATTTGAGAAGAAGCCTCAGGTACCCGAAGATGTGCTGGCGGCAATCGTCCAGCAGACGGCGGCCTTCAGCCCGGTGATGCTGCCAACGATGCAGGACTCCACGCCGTATGTATTGGAGGTGCTTGCCACGCCCCGATCATTTGAGTATGTCGTCGTTGCCTTGCAGAATGGGCCGGACTTTCTCAAGAACTGGCTCATGCTCGATGTATATGCCCCGACTGGTGACCCGTCCGTTCCGGGACGCGTCCTCGTGCCCTCGGCGGGTGTGATCAATCTCGACTTCCGGGTGGATTTCAAGAACCTTCCTCCGCAGCCGTTTCCATGAGTCGTACTCTTGAGAGGTTACTTCTGGCATTGCTGTTGTGCATTCTCTCGATGGTGATGCTACCGGCGCAGACAATGCCAGGCTCCGATGCATCATTGCTCCGAGTGAACGGTACGGTGCGCGATGCTCGTACCGGCGAAGTCCTCCGTGGCGCCACGATCCAACAGATCGGTGCTAATCGCGGAGGTGTGACGAATCTCAGCGGTTCATTTGCCGTTCGACTGCGTCGGATGGACTCAGTCTCCATACGTGTGTCCTTTGTCGGATATGAGCCACGTGTGGTGTCATTTGCCGCTGAGGCAGATCCGATGCAGCTCCCGCCGATCGGACTTGAACCTTCCGTCGGACGTCAGGCAGAGGTGATCATATCGGCCAACAAACGCGTCCAGGCCGTTCAGGACGTGCCTATCAGCGTCTCGATCGTTAAGAGCGATGATCTCGACCAGCGTGGCATCGTTCGACTGGACGAAGCACTGCGCTACGTCAGTGGCGTAAGTATTGCCCGCGATCAGGTCAACATCCGAGGTGCGTCTGGCTTTGCACTCGGCGTTGGTAGCCGGGCAATGGTGCTGATGGACGGATTCCCGCTGATCTCCGGCGATAATGGCGACATCAAGTTCGACGTCATGCCAGTTGCTGATATCGAGCGCATCGAAGTGATCAAGGGTGCCGGCTCGGCACTCTACGGCACCGGAGCTTTAGGTGGGGTCATCAGCATCCAAACAAAGCAGCCGACAGAGACCTTTACGGCATCGGCGCGCATGTATGGCGGAGGATATACCGGACAGCCATACTCACAGTGGGAGTACAGGGACGGCTATCCGCTTCTGGGAGGTGCCGACGTTCGAATGGCGCAGAAGGTTGGCGACCTGTCCTATAGCATCAGCGGCGGATTTCGTTACGATGAGGGCTTTCGGGCTTTCGACAAGGCCGTCCGCGGGTTTGGTTTCGGCAAGCTGTCGTACTCGATCAGTCCGTCGTCAGCACTACGCTTGAATCTGTTTCATGCCGAGGATGAGCGTCAGAACTTCCTCTATTGGAACAGTCTCGATAGCGCAACACGGGCTCCTGCGGCGCAGGATCCAAACGAGCGCGTGGTGACGTCGAAAACGGCGGTAGGTCTGGAGTACTCATCGATCCTGTCGGATGTCTCGTCCTTGATCGTCCGCTACGGGGCTTTCCGGACGGTGTTTGCCAACCGATATATCAACAACGATACTCGTTCTGAGCAGTCCAGCGCCGTGGCTCATTCATTGGATGTTCAGCATACCTCGTCGATCCTGAGTGATCTTGCGCTCACCTCCGGCTTGTCGGCCAGGATCAATACCGTTACCAGTCCGATTTATCAGCAGACCCTTCAGCACATTATCAGCGCTTTTTCTCAGGCAGAACTCAGCATCGGACTCGGTGCGATCGTTACGGCCGGACTGCGCATCGACCGTGAAGAGACACTTACCCTTGAGCCCCATCTCGAGCTATCGCCAAAGTTCGGAGTATCCTGGCCTGTGACGCCCGAGCTGTCGTTTCGCGGCTCGGTCGGTCGTGGCTTTCGTGCTCCTACCGTTGCCGAGCGGTATGCAAATACCCAGTACGGACCCTTCCGCGTGCGGCCCAATCCAAGCGTACTGGCCGAGAGCTCCTGGTCTTCAGAGATCGGTGGCTCGTGGCGCAATTCCGCCGTGATCCCGTTCGAGCTCGACGTTGCGCTCTTCGATAATGAGCTCTTCAGTCTCATCGAACCAACGTTTGATCTTACAGCCCCGGAGATCCCCATTGTATTCAAGAACATTACCCGGGCGCGCATTCTTGGAATCGAGACAACGCTCAGACTGGCTCTTTCGCAGGGGTTGATGGCCGAAACGGGGCTTACCTATATGGATCCACGCGATTTGACACTCGGCAGCATCTTGAAGTATCGTAACAGGATACTCTGGTACTCGCGTCTGATGTGGTCACCCATGGCATCAGTAAGCCTGCAGTTTGAGTATCGTTATCAAGATCGCGTAGAGGCGATCGACGACCGGTTGAGTCTGTTCATAACCGATGCCGACGTTCGTGTTCCATTGCATATCGTCGACGCCCGCATCTTTGTTGACGCATCTTCACGTGTGCGCTGTGGGCTTATCGGTCGAAACCTGGCCAACTACGCCTATACCGAATCGATTGGGAATCTCGGGCCCCTTCGGGCGATCCTCCTGCAGATAGAGTACCGGTAACGGCTGATCAGTAACGTTCCAATGAGAACGATTCACCGAGGTAGCGCCGGCGCACTTCCTCATTTGCTGCGATCTCATCGGCGGTGCCGCTAACGAATATCGAACCGTCGATCAGAATGTACGAGCGGTCGGTGATGCTGAGGGTTTCATGCACGTTATGATCGGTGATCAGCACTCCGATGCCCTTGTGTTTGAGCTTTTGTACGATCTCCATGATGTCCTCGACGGCGATCGGATCGATCCCTGCAAAGGGCTCATCGAGAAGGATGAACTTCGGTTCCGTGGCAAGGGCGCGCGCTATTTCACAGCGGCGACGCTCGCCCCCTGAGAGCATGTAGCCCTTACTTTTTCGGATATGACCGATGCCGAACTCATCCAGAAGCTCTTCCCGACGGGCCAAGCGCTGAGCTTTGCTAAGGCGCTGCGTTTCGAGGATGGCCATGATATTGTCCTCGACGCTGAGCTTACGAAAGATCGATGGTTCCTGTGGCAGATATGCAAGACCAAGCCGCGCGCGTTTGTACATCGGCATCTTGGTGATCTCCACATTGTCGAAGTGCACCGAGCCGCTGTCCGGCGGGACCATCCCGGTGATCATATAGAACGTCGTTGTCTTGCCGGCACCATTCGGTCCGAGAAGTCCGACGCATTCACCCTGACATACCTCAAGAGAACTTCCCTGCACAACGACTCGGCCCTTGTAGGATTTTCTTAGGCCTTTTGCCGTCAGCACGCTCTTTTTGTCAGTTTCGGACACCGCCGCTCCGTGGTCGTTTCTTCAGGGTCAAGGTAATACTCTTTTCCTGCTCACCACGGCGCACCGTCAGAGCAAGCTTCTGGTTGACCTCACCGTCGAGGATCGCGATATCGACATCCTCATCACGAAGCGTGGGCCTGCCATCGATGGCAATGATAACGTCTCCGGGCTCTATTCCCGCCAGCTCGGCTGGACCATCAGCGGCAACCTGATGGACGAGCACGCCATCAGTGGACTTGAGCTGAAAGTACTTTCTCATGTTTTCGCTGATCGTCTCGAGTTTCATACCCGTCCAGAAGTCGCGGTCGATAACGCCTCCTGACTTGAGTCGGTCGACAATTCGCCGTACACGGTTGATCGGTATGGCAAAGCCAATGCCGATGCTACCTGAGCCGCGCGAGCTGTTCGCCGTCGAGTAAATGACGGTGTTTACGCCGATCACCTCACCGTTGGAATTCACGAGTGGACCTCCGGAGTTTCCGGAGGAGATCGCCGCGTCGGTTTGGATCATGTTCCGGTAGACACGTACTTCACCTGCCTGCGCCGGTTGCGTAAAGCTCACACCCTGGTTGGAGACAACTCCCACAGTAACTGTTGGCTTGGCGTTGTTATCGAAAAGACCGAAGGGATTGCCGAAAGCGATCGCCCACTCGCCGACGGCGATGTCATCGCTATTGGCCAGACGCAGGAACGGGAACCCGGAACCTTCGATCTTCAGCAGAGTAACGTCGGTGACCATGTCCGTGCCGACGACCTTGGCGTCGTGCTTGCTGCCATCGGTTAGCGTCACAACGATCTTTGTCGCACCGCCGGCCACATGATCGTTCGTTACGATGTATCCGTCCTTGCTGATGAGAAACCCGGAGCCGAGCGACCGCACTTCGTAATCGCGTGTGTAGCCACGTGAGCGGTTACCGAAGAACTGATCGAAGAAAGGGTCGGAAAAGAACCCCTCGAATGGATCACGATACACCTGCGTGCGCGTCTCCGTGACGTTGATGCCTACAATGGCGGGCGAGCATAGCGTTACGGCACGGGTAATGGCATTACGGCGACTTTGGCCGATATCGTCCTGTGCTATGGCGCTGTGCGGGCCAGGGGCCGGCAGTGCGAGCATTGACAGCGGATGTGCTGCCAGTGACAGCCAGAGTGCTGCCAGAAAGCGTTGAATGGGATTTCGTTTCATACGGCGCTGCAATCGTCGAATCGAAGCGCAATTTATTGCGAACAAGCGTCGGTAAATTGCCGCATGCCCGTGCGTGTAGCCCTGCCGATCCCCCGTCTTGAGCCTCTTACCTATGACCTGCCTGCCGGAGTGGCTGCAGAGCGTGGCATGCGCGTTCTGGTGCCGCTCGGTAACCGTACCCTTGCCGGCACGATCGTCGAGACCGGCGTTCCGGACGTGGAAGGGATGAAGACACTTCTTGAGGTGCTGGACCAGACGCCGTCGTTCACGCAAGAGATGTTGGAACTCACACGGCGCGTAGCCGAATACTACCTCTGCTCTTGGGGTGAGGTCCTGGCCGCTGCGCTACCTTCATGGATGAAGCCCTCGTCGGCCATCAGTATCCACCGTGAGCGCTCCGTTACGGCCGCTGAGTTTGATGAAATGAAGCGGCGAGCCCCACGGCGTGCGGCACTGCTTGAGGTGATCGACGCGGTTCGTGGTGACGTGACGCTGGCGTACCTGCAGAAGAAACTCCGCACGTCATCGGTATCGGAGCAGTTGCATGCACTTGTTCGCGACGGTTATATATCGCTCGTCTCACGCGCGCCCGTAGCCCCTTCCCTGCGCACGGTGCGCATGGTCTCGGTGGCCGATGCGTATCGTACGGATGAGGTCGCTCTGCGGGGACTCTTTGACGTGCTGGATAAACGTGCGCCGAAACAGTCACTCGCGCTGGCGACCGTCTGGATGAGGACCTCCGGTGATGGCGGGTCGGTACCGTTTGCAGACGTGTTGGAAACGGCTGGTGTTTCAGCTTCGGTGGTTGAGTCTCTGATCGAGCGAGGAGCGTTGACGCTCAGTCACGCACCGGCAGCACGGCAACAAGAGCTCAATACACGACAGGACGAGTCTCACCTGCCATTGACACCCTCGCAGCAGGTAGCGATCGATCGAATTGTCAGGGGGCTATCCAACGGTCAATTCGACCCTATCCTGCTGCATGGCGTGACGGGTTCGGGTAAGACGCTGGTCTATAAGCATGCGTTGCACCATGTCATTGCTCTCGGTGGAACGGCAATTGTGCTGGTGCCGGAGATCTCCCTGACACCTCAGCTCGGGGACCGGTTCACGGCTGCGTTCGGTGAGCGCGTGGCGATTCTTCATTCTCGTCTCAGCGATGCCGAGCGCCTGCATCAGCTTGATCGTATCGATAAGGGTGAGGTCTCGGTAGTTATCGGTCCGCGATCAGCGATCTTCTGTGCCGTTCCTGATCTGCGCCTTATCATCGTCGATGAGGAGCACGAACCGTCCTACAAGCAGGAGGATCCCGCGCCACGCTATCACGGGCGAGACGTTGCGCTCATGAGGGCGCACATCTGCCAATGCCCTATCGTACTTGGCTCGGCAACCCCGTCGTTCGAGACCTTGCAGAATGTTCGTCTGGGACGGTTCTCCTGTGTTGAGATCCGCGAGCGTGCCGATGGCGCAGTTGCTCCCGCGATCAGGATTGTTGACATGCGCCGGCACCATAAACTCAAGACTGTCATTGGCGGCTTCAGTCACGATGCTATCGACGCAATTGCCGAACGCGTGCGGACCGGTCAGGGAACGATCGTCTTTCTCAACAGGCGTGGCTTCTCCAGCGAGTTGCAGTGCCAGGACTGCGGGCATACACCTCGATGTCCGAATTGCGATGTATCGTTAACCTATCATCGAGTTCCGTCATCTCTCCGATGCCATTACTGTGGCTATGCAAACCATCTGGTGAAAAGCTGCATTGAGTGCGGCTCGGTAGATGTCGTCGAACTGGGCTCCGGGACACAGCGACTGGAGACCGAACTTGAGCAGGCGCTGCGGGATCGCAGCGGCCTCAATGCTCGCATTGCGCGGGTGGATGCTGATACCACCTCACGACGGGGCATGCTTCGCTCGACACTTCAGGCCTTTGTTCAGGGAGATCTTGATGTGATCGTCGGCACGCAGATGATTGCTAAGGGGCTCGATATTGCACGCGTTACGCTGGTCGTCGTGGTCAATGCCGATCACTCGCTGCATATGAGCGACTTTCGAGCAAGCGAACGGACCTTTCAACTGTTAACACAGGTGGCCGGCCGTGCAGGGCGGGCGGCGTCCATGACCGGTGAGGTGCTCATTCAGACATCCAGTCCCGAACACCCCGTCATCAGTGTGATTTCCAAAGGTGAGCGTCTTGACGGTGACGTGCGTGCATGGATTGACGAAGAGCTCATTCTTCGGAAGGAAGTGTTCTACCCGCCGTTCACGCGCTTTATCGTCATCGAAATCTCTTCGATGGACCAGCAACATGCCGACGGGCATGCCGGTGTCATCAAAGCGCTCTTGCCGGAGGGATCGGCCTATCATAAGCGATCAGACGTGCTGACGCCGGTGGTCGGCCGGGTGCGAAATCATTACCGACGTATGATCGTGATCAGAAACAACAAGACGGAAGATCCATCGGGACAGAAGATGCGTGGACTTCTGCGGTCGGTTTTGGAGGCGTATCATCAGCAGTATGCCTCACGCGACGTGCGTGTGAGCATCGACATCGACGCAAGCGGTCATCTTTGATGGAGTTATCCACGCTTCTCGACAGGGACAGAGAAAAGTCATAGGTTCGCTCGGTCCAACTTCCATAGGCGGTCTTTCATGTCGGTCAAGACAATTCTCCTGCTCGGATCCGGTGAACTCGGAAAAGAGTTTGTCATCGCTGTTAAACGTTATGGTCATCGCGTGATCGCCGTCGACTCGTACGACGATGCTCCGGCCATGCAGGTTGCCGACGGCCGGCGGGTGATCTCGATGCTTGACGCTACCGCACTCGACGCTGTGGTTCACGAGGTTCGCCCCGACATTATCGTGCCCGAAGTGGAGGCCATACGCACCGAACGCTTCTTTGCCTATGAGGCGCTCGGAATTCACGTCGTACCCAGTGCGCGTGCGGCGAACATGACCATGAATCGCAAAGCAATCCGTGATCTTGCTTCCGCTGAACTTGGTCTACGAACCGCCCGGTACCGCTATGCGACAACACTCGAGGAGTTTAAAGAGGCGGTCGCCGATATCGGCATTCCCTGCGTTGTCAAGCCCCTTATGTCCTCGAGTGGCAAGGGGCAGAGCACGATCAAGATGATCGAAGATGTCGAGCGAGCCTGGACCTATGCCATCGAGGGAAGTCGTGGGGACTTGAAGGAAGTGATCGTTGAAGAGTTCATCCGGTTTGACAGTGAGATCACGCTTCTAACAGTGACGCAGAAAAACGGGCCGACGCTATTCTGTCCGCCGATTGGCCACCGTCAGGAACGAGGTGATTACCAGGAGTCATGGATGCCTCACCCTGTCCGGCCAGACCTGCTGGCTGAGGCACAGCAGATGGCTCGCACGGTGACGAATGCCCTGACAGGCGCTGGCATATGGGGCGTGGAGTTCTTTCTGACCGATGAACACGTGTATTTCAGCGAGTTGTCTCCAAGACCACATGACACCGGTATGGTGTCACTCGCCGGGACAACCACCTTGTCGGAGTTTGAACTCCATGCACGTGCCGTCCTTGGGTATCCGATTCCAAGTCTTGAACTTGAAAGAGCCGGTGCCTCTGCGGTGATCCTCGCCGATGGTGAAAGCCCCCTGTCACCATCATATGCGGGCCTTGAGCTGGCGCTGGCCTTGCCAGATAGCGAAGTGCGCATATTCGGTAAGCCATCCACCAGACGCTACCGTCGCATGGGCGTGGCCCTGGCGTATGGCCAGCCGAATGCGGACATCGATGTTCTACGTGCTCATGCCCGAGCCGTGGCTGATTGTGTTCGCGTGGTCATCGACGATGGACAAGCAGAAAGCTAAGGCAGGACTAAAATGTTGCATTGGTCAGCGTAATGCGCAGCTCGGGCGTGTCACGCTGTGACATGCGGGCATTCACGTCGAGCCGAAAGAACAGCAATATTCGATTGATGCCGAGTCCCAGTTCGAAGTACGTGCGATCAGCCGTAGCGTCCGTCGTCGGTAGTTGCGTCGGGAACTGGCGCAGTGTAGCTGGACTGAACGAAGTCCACTGTACGCCACCAAAGAGCAGGAACTCAATACCAAACGAGGCGATGTTCGGGATCCGTAGAACACCTGGAATGACCTCTCCAAAGTTGTGGCTGAACTGCAGTGATGCCATACGGTCGCCGTAAAACTCTTTTATGCGCATTCCGCGGAATGCTGACCCTACCACAAGACTTCCAAAGCCCGACTCTGACGAAACAAAGCGCTGGGGAGGCGTACTTCCCCACCCCCAGCGCACCATTGCCGAAAGATCGAGTGTCCACAGAGGCAATGTGCGCAAACGTGCTGAGGCATTCCATGTCGCCAGCACGAAATCAAAGTTGCTACCGAGGATATCGGGATCTGCTGCCTCCAGCGACAGAGCCATGCCCGTACGTGATACTCTGCGAAGGGGCGAATAGGAAAGAAAAACGTCCAACCCGAGCGTATTCATGTGTCCGTCGGCCACTTGCGGATTGCTTCTTGGAATCATTCCTGAACGGAAGATAGACCACTGCGTCTGCTGCTTCACCGACTCGTCGAGACCGTTACGCCAGCTAAGCCGGATCGTGTTCGGGCGCGTCCAGAAGTCATTCCGGACAAACTGCAGCTGTCCCCATGAATATCCCACACTAAGCTGGCCACCACTACTGAGATAATAGTCACCGTAGTCCGATCCCGAGATCAGAGACGTCAGTGTGATGAAGGATGTCCGGACGATGTTCGGATTGTCTCTCCGCTGCAGGGTTCGCCCGAGTGAAAGTTCGAGACTCCAGCGCTGATCCTGATCGGGGAACCACGTAGCCGAAGCCGAAGCATACAGCCGGTGATCAGCCAGACCATATCCTGCCTGCGACGCCAGCAGGAGCGAGGTATCGGGACGATCCCGGACACCGATTCCCAGGTATGGTCCATGAATCAAGTTGTACCTAAAGATATCATCAAACCCGGTGAAGGGACGACGTCCAAGGCGCTGCAGAAAACGCGATACCGGACCCAGTATCTGCTCAAACATCGAGTTCTGCAGACTGTCGGGATTCTCCAGGATCATCTGGATCTCGTCGTATGCCCGCTTTTCCTGCGGGCGAAGTGGCAGTCTAAGGTTCTGCTGCCAGTAGCTCGAGTCAAAGACAGCCGCCTGGGTGGTGGTTTCTACACGACGTCGATCAAAGATGCCATCCGGCAGTTCAGGGTTGATCACATAGTCATAGCAGAACGTCTCTATGTCGATATCCAGACGTGGGGAGACCACATAGAGGATCGAGGCTTCGAGGCTGCTGCTGATCGATAGTGCTTCAGGAACAACCATGGAATCAACGATCATCAGATTCTGTCGGTAGCTAAGGCGCGCATCGAACGGCAGATTCACCGCTCCGTTCGGAACGAACTGCACTTCGATCGGCACATTGCCCCGCTGATCGACATACATGACGCCTTCAAAGCCCCTTCGTAGGGTCGACTTCGTTTTGACGTTCAGTTTGACGGTGTCGTCATCAAGACTGCTCTGCAGCACATAGTCGTAGACGTCTATGGCATTCGTCGAAAGAGGCGATGTGATCTCTTCACCAAGGATCGTGACAACGTCATCAAAGATGTTGAGGTTTGTTCCGAAAGAGACAAAGTTTGCCTCAGGTGGAACGTTGGCTGTCTGCCGCTTTTGAAAGATCTCATTGTGGAACTGATCCGGTTGTTGAACGTACCCTCGTGAGAACGACTCAAGGATGCTGTTGACCGTCGTGTCGCCTCGACCCGAACTTCGTAAGGCTGTGGTGGTATCGGTCATGGCGATGAACTTGGTGTAGAGCGTGTACGTGTAGGTTCGGAGCATCTGACGCTGATTCTGCCGTCGCTCGAGAACGCGTCGCATAATCGACACGGCAGGATCTTCCGCTGTAACGACAACTTCTCTGCCAGAGACTGGACGCTCATTGAGAGAGACGCTGATCGTCGTGTCCGCGCGGGGAAGATCAATGGTGTCGCGCTCAAATCCCATGCATGAGAACGTGAGTACGAGTCGAGATGCAACGGATGGATCCTCATCCATGGACTTGATCGAAATGACAAAGGCGCCCGACCTGTCGGTCATTACCCGACGGCGAGAAGTGAGCTCGGTGACAGTGACAAAACGGATCGCATCACCGGTCTGCAAGGAGCTTACCGTGCCACGGATCGTTACGTCCTGACCAGCCAATGTCATAAGACACGTCAGCTGCAACGTCAGAACAAGCGCGGCAATGCGCACCGCCTTAGGAGCCAATGATCTCTGTGATTTCATCATGCGCCTCCTGAAGCGCACGATCGGGTGTGGCTTCACCGAGCAGAACGCGCACGACGGCGTTCTCCAGAACAGACTCGATATCCAGCCAGCGCCGGTGCACAGGGGTCATCCGCGCATTGCGTAGCTGCGCTGCAAACACAGCCTTGAAGGGATCGGACCGCAATGCCGGATCATCGTAGGCCGATATCGCTGCCGGGAATCCAGCCTCGGGAATCTTTGAGCAGAACGTCTTGGCATTTACCGGATCGATGAGAAATCGGATCAGCTTCTCCGCCAGATCCTTTTGCGTCGATGCAGCCGGAGCGGCCAGGTACTCCCCACCGGCAAACGACACGCCCGGCCGGCCATCGACTCCGGGGAAAGACATGGCGCGCACATTGAGATTCGCGTTTGAGCGGAGTTTCTTGATCAGCCAGGAACCGGAGTTCCACACACCGATGCGGCCTTGAAGGAACGTCGCATCAAGTTGCCGCTGAGTTTCGATGATACCCGTTCGTGATAGCTCCGCGTAACATGCCAATGCTCTGACGTTTTCGGGTGAGTAGAGTACACAGCGCCCCCCGGCATCAAGAACGTCGCCGCCAAAGGACCAGAGAAACGGAAGGATCTTCTTGTAGAGACGGTGCGGATCAGCGCCATTAGCGCCCCATCCGAAATGCCCCTTTGCCTGAATCGCCTCTGCCAATGCCTGTAGATCTTCGATCGAGCGCACCGTGTCCATGCCAACTGCAGAGGCATGCTGCATGTTGACAAACAGCACGCGCGTGTCGACGATCCACGGAGCTGCATGCAGTGTTCCGGCGTGACGTCCGGGCGCAAGAGCATAACCAAGAAGTGCTGCCGTGTCGATCCGTGTCAGCGGCGCTAGCACGCCGGCACCGGAAAACTGTGCGACCCAGTCCGAACCGAGTTCCACGACGTCAGGGGGTGCCCCGGAGTTGAACGCCGCCTGAAGCTTCGCCTTTCCGTCGTTCCAGCTGAGTTCGGTCAGCTCCACACGGCAATTATTCGCCTTCTCGAAGGCCGAAACAAGGTCTGTAAGAGCAGCCTTCTGACCAGGCTCGCTCCAGAAATGCCAGAAGCGGATGACACGGCCCCCTTGCTGCTGCGGATTCTCCGGCTGGCAGGCGGAGAATACCCCGATGGTTATCAAAAGAATGACAACGGCTACGCGATGCTGGTTGAATGTCGAATGCATACATCGAAACTACGGAACAGGCCGTTCGAAAGTCCGTCTTTGTGCGTACTTTTGAGCCCGTCCTGGCAGCCGACCCCATGGGACGGCGGCGCAGCACCGAACTGATTTCTGATCAACATACGGGTGTCGTGTGCCGAAGACGTCGAAGTACATCTTCATCACGGGCGGCGTCCTTTCCTCACTCGGAAAGGGCATTGCTTCTTCCTCCATCGGATTGCTCCTGCGTCAGCGCGGTTTTACCGTCACCGTGCAGAAGATGGATCCCTATATCAACGTCGACCCTGGTACGATGAATCCCTACCAGCACGGCGAGGTGTACGTTACCGATGACGGCGCGGAAACGGACCTTGACCTGGGTCACTACGAACGTTTTCTCGATGAGAACATGTCGAAGGCCAACACGGCATCAGCCGGTCAGGTCTACTACGACGTGATCATGCGTGAGCGTCAGGGGGCTTATCTGGGCAAGACGGTCCAGGTCGTTCCTCACATCACCGATGAGATCAAGCATCGCATGCGGGCCTTCGACGGCAAGTATGACATCGTCATCATCGAGATCGGTGGTACGGTGGGTGACATCGAGTCTCTGCCCTTTCTAGAGGCCTGCCGCCAGCTGCGTCTTGAAGTTGGACGTGGCAATGCCATGGACATCCATCTGACGTACGTTCCGTTTATCAAGAGTGCCAACGAACTCAAGACAAAGCCTACGCAGCACTCGGTGAAAACACTGATGGAGTTTGGCATTACGCCAGACGTCCTGCTGTGCCGTGCTGAGATGAAGCTTGGAAAGGACATCCGATCAAAGATCGCCCTGTTCTGCAACGTCGAAGAACGCTCGGTGATCGAAGCGCTTGATGCGCCGACGATCTACGAAGTCCCGATAATGTTTGCCAAGCATGAGCTCGACACGATCATCTGTGAGAAGCTCAATCTGAAACGCTCGCGACGTGACCTGGAAACCTGGTCACGCTTTGTCCATCGGATCAAGTCACCCCGGCACTCGGTGGAGATCGGATTTGTTGGCAAGTACAACAAGTATCCCGACAGCTACAAGTCGATCATTGAAGCTCTCACCCACGCCGGCGCCATCAATGACACACGCGTGGTGATCCGGTGGATTGACTCAGAGGAAGTGACTGCCGCGAATGTTGATCAGATGCTCAAGGGCGTTAGTGGCATTCTCGTTGCACCGGGATTTGGACATCGGGGCATCGAAGGCAAGATCACAAGTATTCACTGGGCCCGCACGCACGACGTGCCGTTCTTCGGAATCTGTCTCGGGATGCAATGCGCCGTCATCGAGTACGCGCGCAATGTCGTTGGTATGCCAACGGCAAACTCTTCCGAGTTCAAGCGGAATAAGTTCAGCGTGATCGATCTTCTGCCCGAGCAGCGATCGATCACAGACAAGGGCGGAACGATGCGTCTGGGAGCATATCCGTGCCACATTGAGCGCAAAAGCAAAGCCTTCGCTGCCTACAAGTCAGAACACATCGATGAGCGTCACCGGCACCGTTATGAGTTCAATAACGACTTCCGGGAAGCATTCACTGCGGCTGGACTGAAGATCTCGGGTACGTCGCCCGATGGCAGGCTTGTCGAGATCGTGGAGGTTCCCACGCATCGCTGGTTCGTTGGCGTGCAGTTCCATCCGGAGCTGAAGTCTCGCGCCGTTACGGGGCATCCACTTTTCGTGGCGTTCATCAAGGCTGCCAAGGCTCTTGCCCAGGAGAATCTCTAACATGGGCATCAACGTCATCCTAATCGAGGACGATGCCGTTGAAGAGTTGTATCCGTTTGCCTTGACGTGCAATTCTTGGCAGATCCGTGCGGGACGTCACACGATCCATGAGCGTTGGGTTCGTGTTCTGCCGGATGCCAATGTTATTGTGCACACTCATCGCACACTGCACGAACAGCTCTATCGTGAACATGTTGCAGCGGGAGTACTTGGTCGCCCAGCCCCCGTACTAGTGGTGCTCTCTTCGGCCGTGCTTTCGCCGGAACACATGAAGGGGCTCGCCGAACGCACCAGGCATGCCGCGCGTCCCTGTGTGATCAACAGCGAGGCAGTCACCATCGGGGCTATTCTGCCAACAACGCCGGAAAGTCTCGACGAGATCATCGCAGCGCTCGATAGTGT
>DNLG01000119.1:36606-37380 GCA_003488525.1 Bacteroidota bacterium
CTCGATCTGATTGATGATGCCATCGCCTGGGACGCCGAGCTGACTGATTTGCGTGTTTCCCCCACCGCAATGATTCACCCATCGGCCGTTATCGATGAGTCGAAGGGTGCTGTGCTTATCGATGACATGGCCGTGATCGGACCCATGGCAGTGATTCAGGGTCCGTGTAGCATCGGTGCTCATGCGGTTGTAAAGCCCCATTGCCATATCACGCATTCCGTGATCGGGCCATACTGCAAGGTTGGCGGTGAAATATCGGTGTCGATCTTTCAAGCCTACTCCAATAAGCAGCACTATGGCTTTGTTGGACATAGCATTATCGGCCAGTGGGTAAATCTTGGAGCCGGTACGACCACATCAAACCTTAAGAATACCTACCACGATGTCAGACCGATCATGCCTTGGGGACGCGAGACATCAGGGCTTCTGTTTCTTGGATCCATGATCGGTGATTTCACGCGCACGGCCATTGGCACGATGCTCCCAACCGGTGGCATATACGGGGTCTGTTCGCACGTTATGTCGGAAGGTCTTGCGCCGTCAAGTGTGCGTTCCTTCGTCTGGCAGCCCGGAGTGGTCTACGACCGTTGCCGTGCATTTGACACCTGTGATGCGATGATGCAACGTCGCGGACACGCCCTTTCGGATCGGCATCGTGAACTTCTCGACGACGTGAGAGAGCGTGATGTCTGAGCGTATGCATGTATGGATCACCGGCGCCGGATCGGGTCTTGGCGCTGCACTTGCGCGCCAGCTCGGGTCCAGTGCGATGGT
>DNLG01000119.1:37617-43583 GCA_003488525.1 Bacteroidota bacterium
GCCAGATGTGATGTGGCCAGTGACGATTCCGTTGCCGAAGCGCACGGAAGGATCGTCGAGACCTTCGGACCGGTCGATGTGCTCATCAACAATGCCGGCATCGCGATGTTCTCGCCGGCCGAGCAGACATCCATGTCGGATTATGCAGATCATCTCGAGGTCAACCTTCTTGGCGCGGTGCGGTGCTCCCAGCGTGTCCTACCCGAGATGATACGCCGGCGCCGTGGCATGATCCTTTCCATGAACTCTGTTGCCTCCGTGACGGCATTCGAGAACTGTACGGCATATGCGGCCAGCAAGGCGGGCTTGCTGGCGTACACGCGCGGGCTTAGGAAGGAAGTACGTCGGCACGGTGTGAAAGTCGTTGACCTGCTCGTTGGCGCTACGGCCACGGACATCTGGTCTGCGGCAATGCTCGAAGAGCATCAGCACCGTATGATATCCCCATCTGATGTGGCTTTAGCTGCGCTTGACGTAATTTTACGCTACGATCATCCCACGATGATGATAGAAGAAATGATCATTCGACCTCAGTTAGGAGACCTGTAAATGCGCTCTGTTGCGACAACTTTTGTCTGTCTTGTGCTGCTCGGCGTCCAGCTTATCGCCCAGCCAACCCAAGTCTACAGTCATGGCGACCCGACACCGGAAGAGCAGCTCATGCTCGAATACATCAACCGTGCGCGGGCAAACCCCACCGAAGAAGGCATCCGTTTGCTGGATACCAAGGATCCAGCCGTCCAGGGTGCATACAGTTACTTCAAGATCGATGCAGCAAAGACCAAGCAGGCCTTTGCCGGCTATCCTGAACGTCCGCCCCTTGCGTTCCACCCCCAGCTGATCGAATCTTCACGCAACCATACCAAGGATATGGACGAGAAGAACTTTCAAGGGCACACAAGTTCGAATGGTGACGAGCTTGGGCAGCGCTACGTGAAGGTTGGCTACGCCTCCATGGGCATGTACGGTGAGAACGTGGCGGCTTACAGCGAATCGGTTTGGCACGGACACTGCGGACTGAATGTGGACTGGGGCGAAGAGAATCAGCGTGTTCTAGGTCACCGCAAGAACATCATGAACTACGAGAACTCGGTCTACACCGAAATCGGCATTGGCATCACCTTTAACGGACGTGGACTGATGCAGGGCTGGGTCGGGCCGTACGTGGTCACCCAGAACTTCGGCATTCGCTCTCAGCGCTATATCCTTGGTGTTGTATACATCGACAAGAACAATAACGGATTCTATGACATCGGCGAAGGTGTCGAAGGCGTCAAGATCACTCCGTCACGGGGCTCATTTTACGCTGTTTCGAGCGCCTCTGGGGGATATGCAATCCCCTACACAGGCACGGGGCCGATCAGCCTCGCGGCATCCGGAGGCGGGCTTCCGGCTGCCATGAATAAGACGGTTGACGTTTCGGGTCAGAACGTCAAGGTTGACTTCGTTCCGGCATCGGCTGGTCCGGGAGCGGTGACGCTGTCGAAGCCCACAAATAATGCCACCAACGTCAACCCGTCGGTAACACTCGAATGGGGGTCTGCGCCACTGGCAGACAAGTATTTCTATCAAGTATCGAAGGATCAGCAGTTCACAACAGCCGGTGTGGTTGCCGAAGGCGAAACCACGACTCGTTCGGCCACTGTCACGGTACCTGCCTGCAATACACGATTCTTCTGGCGCGTGCGGGGCATCAACGAGGTCGGCAATGGCGTTTGGTCGAGTGTGTTTTCCTTTACAACCGGAGGGAAGATGCCGACATCTTCCAGTGGTACGTCTCCGAAAGGTAATGCTCTTGCCGGTTCGAATGATAACGTAACCTTCGTCTGGTCTGCAGCCGCAGAGGCGACGTCGTATCACCTGCGGATCAAGAAAAGCGTGTCTCCGTTCTCTGTCGTCTTCGAAGACTCCGCCGCAACAGGAACGAGCCGCAACGTCAAGGCAAATGTTCTCGGTACGGGCGGCTTTACTTGGGAGGTCCGTCCGAAGAATGCTTGTGGAATGAGCGGCTGGTCCACACCGTTGCAGTTCTCGTTGACGGTCACCAGTGTTGATGAGCTCGATAACGAGGTGTTTGATGCGATCATTTCGCCGCAACCTGTGGCGGATCTGTTGAACATCGTCGTTCAGAGCGCGTCGGATGATGTCGTTGACGTGCGCATCTTCAGCCTGGGAGGCAACGAGGTTCTCAGCCTGCGCCAGCCGGTCTCCTCGGGTCGTAGCAACATGGCGATCTCTTCGGCTGTCAACCTCGTGCCGGGACTCTACACGGTGGTTGTCTCCTCCGTGACTGGCGCCTCGGTCTCGTTGCCGCTGATCAAGTTGTAAGCCTGGTTCACATCCGCATACTCAAAGGGGCGATTCACATACTGGATCGCCCCTTTCGTTTTTGACCTATTGATAGCAAAAAATAATCATCCTACCTTGTCAGCATACGTTGTTATTCACCTACCGGTTGTTGATCACATGCAGAAGGTTGAACTGCATACGGCGTTGACAGATGTAGTGGTTGCTCTGACGGGACGCGACCGTGATGAGGTCACCGCAAAGCTCGGGAGCGACTACGAAGATCCGATGCTCTGGAAACGTCCGAGCCGAAAGCAAACGCCGACGTCAGACCAGGACATTACGCATACACGCACGTATCATCGGACGCATACCCGAAAGTCGCGATTCACCGAGCGTTTGTATCGTGAGGCGGCCTCAGTTCCCATCGAAACGCGATTGCCGACAGTTTCGGACGATCCAATCATCTCCTGCTACCACGACATGATCGTGGCGGTGCGGTTGATCGCGGCCGGCCACTACGAAAAGGCCCTTGTGATCGCAAAGCGCTGCGTGCGCCGGGCAATGGAACTCAACGAGCCACTTGCCGTGCTGCAGGCTTTACACCTTGCGGAAGGGCTGCAGGGGGCCGAAGTATCTGTCTCGATTCGTCGTCAGCTGCAGAGACATATTCGCCGCTGGAGTGACCGGTATTTTCAGCAGCGTTCAATTGCCGCGTTCTTGGAAGACATTCTGGTCGATCGAAGGCACCGCGAAGATGCATCGTTGCTTCAGCACATTGACGCCGTGTGGAACGACCTGCAACTTCAACAGGCTCCCATACCGCGCAGTGCCGAGCGCTTGCTGTTCACCGTGGTGAAGATCCGACGATCTCAGGTTGTCGGCCACAACCAGATGATCATCACGACCGTAACCTCCGCCTTACAGCGACACGCAGCAGGCATCCCCGACGGATACCGTTGGCTAACGGGATGGCTTGTGAGCGCACGCATGCGTGCACAGGTTGCCCTTGATGTTCACCCCCGGGCATGGCCAGAAGATGATGCTGACAGTACGCATCACCTGCTGCGTCCGCATCTGAAGTGTGAAGTCTGCCGGTGGCAGATCATTGGCCACATGCGTAGCGGTCAGTGGGATGCTGCGGCCGAAAAGCTTATCGAGCTTCGACAGATGAACTTGGAAGCGTCGGACGAGTACGAGCAGCAGAGGATGCTTCTACTTGAGGGTTTCTTCTGGATCTTTCGGCACTTGGGCTTGCACGCACATACCGTGGTTGAGCGGATGCCAAGGATAACGACCTTTCTGAACTCTGTCTCAGTAATCGGTCAGGACCGTTCGGGACTGAACATTCAGATCGCCGTCTACGAGATCCTGTATCACCTCATTAAAGGTCATGGCGATGTGGTAGAACGTAAGGTCTTCAACCTCACAGTGAGAGCCTCTCGGAATCTTCGGTTTCCAGCTGCCGGTCCGCATCGTGCCTTCATCACTATGCTGCGGGTTGTATCGCACTATGACCTGTCCGACCCAACCATCCGTGCGCGCACAAAGCGCTACCTGAAGCGCATGGAACACGATGCCGGCGAGATCCCGGAACATCTTCTGTTTCCGATACCGCTCCGTGAACTGGCAGAGTCGATCATCCGGTACATAGATGAGAACGGCCTTCAGACGAGCGTGTAGAAGTCGTGCCCGTTATCGTGTCGTATGTGCAGCACACCGGCGCGTACAAGCTTGACCAGTATCTGCGAGGCCCGACGACGAGAGATGTTAACGAGCCGGGCAAAGTCTGCAACACTGGCTCGTTGATGCCTCTCCAGGTAGGAAAAAAGACGCTGCTCGCGGTCTCCGATCGAAAGTGTCATCGGCGGTGAATCCGGATTCATACCACGCAGGATCTTCGTCATCTCTCGGCTGGCCTGCACTGACTGCTCCCCATCGCGGATAAACACCGGTCTGTCATGCGGTCGTGCCGGAGCGTCCGGATGCGAGAAATGATGAGGACGCCGGTTGCTGGATGGAATCGTGACGACGATCACATCCTTGAAATCAATCTCGACGACTTCAATGTGATGCTCCAGTGGTGGCTCGATGGAACTGAGAGACACCAGCACCTGATCGATCTGCTCCTTCTCGGAGTCCACACCAATGATCTTGCCGCTATCATCAACACCGATCAGTAGACGTCCACCCGTGGTGTTGGCAAACGCAATCAGTTCCCTGGCGATCTTCTCGACCGTCGTGAACTTGCGCTTGAACTCCAGCGTCGAGGACTCGCCTGACCCTATCAGATCACGCAGCTCATTGCGTCTCATAGACGTTCCGGCATGAGCCGGAGAAAATTGTTTGACGGACTCTCTTACTGTGCCTGCGAGTACTTCCACTGCGAGGCAGGAATCCACCACTGGGTCGGATTGTATCCCGGACGCACTCGGCTGAAGCGGACACCATGCAGGCGCTTGTTGAAGATCGCCGGATACTGCGGACTCCAGAGGAAGATGTACGGCTGCTCATCGGCAACGATGCGCTGAAACTCCTGCATGTATGCGATGCGCTTGTTTTCATCAAACTCGATGCGGTTGAGTTCCATCAGCTGATCTGCACGTGGAGACGAGAAACCGGCATAATTACTGCCCTTATTGCCGATCTGACTTGAATGCCAAATCTGATACGGATCACTTGGCAGCGGATCGTTGACCCACGCGCCGATGGAGATGTCGAACTTTCTCGTGCGCAGGTTCTCAAGAAACACACTCCACTCGAGCTTACGCACCTCCAGCTTGACACCGATCTTTCGCAGTTCATCTGAGAAGGCCACCGCGATGGCTTCACGGGATTCATTCCCCGCATTGACAAGGATAGAGACAACGAAAGGAACGAGTCTGCCGTTGATGTTCTTGTCGAGCACGCCATCGCCGTTAACATCTGACCAGCCGGCTTTTGCCAGGATTTCCTTCGCCTTGGCAGGGTCGTAGGCCACCGGCGCTATGGATTTGTCGTACTCCTTCCGGTCGCTATAAACTGGCGAGTTGACCGGCGTTGCAAGACCCCTGACGACCTGCTTGATAAGAGCATCTCTATCGAGGCAGTGCGCTAATGCACGACGGACGTTCTTATCGCTGAGAATCGGGTTCTGGCAATTCAGACCAACGTACGTGTAAACCTGCATCGAGTATGTTGCTTTCGACAGAAACGGCGTTGCAACCGTGTCGATCTCCTCAACAAACTTGGCTGGCGGCACGGCTTCCATGAAGTCCATTTCACCGTTCTTCACGCCGACAACGGCCGAACTCCGATCATTAACAACCTTGTAGATCACCTTGTCGGCATAGGACGGATTCCACTTGTCCTTACCTGCATTCCACCAGCGGTCATTGCGCTTGATGGACACACTTTCGCCGGTCTTCCATTCATCGTACATGTACGGGCCGGAGCCGATATTCAAGGCTGGATCGCGCTTTACCTCCGGTGTGTTGTACCATGCGGCGAACTTCTTCATGGAGGCGTTCGACTGTGCCTTAGCCATGTCATTTGTTTCAGCGATCGAGTATCCGTCGGTCAGAGATTCCTTGTCAAAGATGTGCTTTGGAAGAATCCAGAGTCCACCGAGAAAGTACTCGGCAAGGAAATAGGGCTTCGACATGGTAATAACCACCGTCTGATCGTCTGGGGCCGTGATG
>DNLG01000119.1:43895-46788 GCA_003488525.1 Bacteroidota bacterium
TCGGTGGTCTCGAAGTCATAATCCAGGAGCTTTTCATACACGTGGTTGAAGATCGCACTCGATGATGCATCGTTCGTGATCAGCGGGTTAAGACCCTCCGGATCGGAAAGAAGATGTACGACGATCCAATCACCCTTGACCGGGGTGCCGTCATCGGCCGTGGAAGCCCCCTCTCCCCCGCCTGAGCAGGAGAAGAGCATCGCGGCAGCCACGATAACTGAAAGAATGCGGATGGGGAAACGCAGAATGGGTTCGCAGCAGAGGTTCATGGTGTTATTCATCATCGCTTTGGAAGTAGGAAACGTTGCGAAGATCGCGTGATTTCCCCGAATCACCCTCATTCTTAAGATGTGATTGGAGATTTTCCGAAAAGACCTTGGAGGCATGATATCCGTAGGTTCGCAGAAGGTAGTTTAAGGCGATCGTTTCCGAGATGACCGTAATGTTCTTGCCGGGAAAGATCGGCAGCTTGACGGCATGGATTTCGACGCCCATGATGTTGATCGAAGACTCATCCAGTCCCAGACGGTCATACTCCTTTGCCTCATCGTAGACCTCGAGTTCGACCACGATCTCGAGTCGCTTCTGGAAGCGAATAGACCTGATGCCGAACATTTCACGGATATCGATAAGGCCCAAGCCGCGGATCTCCACCAGGTGCTTGACCAGCGAAGAGCCGGTACCCATGAGGATGCTTTCTCTCTTCTTTGTGAGCATGGTCGCATCATCGGCTACGAGCCGGTGGCCCCTTTCAACAAGATCCAGAGCAATCTCGCTCTTGCCGATACCGCTCGAGCCGGCAAACAGCATACCCACGCCGTAGACGTCGACAAAGGATCCGTGAATGGTGACCTGTTCACCGAATTGATCGTCGAGAAACTCACTGAGAACATAGATCGTCTTGGTCGTATCGAACGGCGTCGTCAGCACCGCAATTCCCCGCTCTCGGGCGTGATCAACCAGGTCATCATCAAGAACGTGGTCGTTTGCACAGACGATCACCGGAATGTCGAAACTGCACATCGTGGCAAACATCTGACGTCGCTGCGCCGGCTCACAGCTCTTGAGATAGAAGAACTCGGTGTTGCCAAAAAGCTGAACACGAGAATACGTGAAGAGCTCAGTAAACCCTGCCAGGGCAAGTTGTGGCCGGTGTAGACTTTTATCCGTAATTCGATTGTCCAAACCGATCTCATGCGTCAGTGGACGTAGCTGCACGGGACCGTTAAGAAGCTCACGGACTGTGATGTACGGTTTGCGAGTCGGCTCTGGTATTCGCATACGAAGGGGTGCGTAATTGGGATCCGGATACTAGGGCCGGACGGTGGCGAACTTATCGTGCACCTTGGATAGCTGACGCTCCATCTTCAAACCTGCGTCATGCACTGCCTTGGAAAAGTCAGCCGCGGCTTCCTTGGCAACCAGGAGATGATCGTGAATCCGAAGCGTGATCTCGCAGCTCTTCTTCAGGGGGATCTCTTCGAAGAGAATGTCGGTACGAACGATATTCTGATTGAACTTCTCGAAGCGTCGAGCGGCGTTGACGGCGTTTTCGTATTCAGCATCGGTGATCTCGCAATGCCGCGTCGTGATGTGAATGTCCATGGTAACCCTTTCAAAGAATGGTGAAACATCGACTATTAACTGCCGCCACCCTCGAACATAATCAAAGCCGTGTTCAGAATCGACTCTGTGGTGCAGTACTCGAAAGGCGTTGACGCAGAAGAAGCGAAATTCCTATTTCGATACTTACGCCTCCTGCATCAATCATATATTCTTGACCGAGCCGCTGCGGTGGAGGTACGGCAAACGAATCGAATTGGCCGGCAAAGAACCGGTCCTGTAAGGGTGCGAAAGTATACCCCACCTCGATGCGAATGCCCGTTGCCGATCTTGCCATCGCTGATCCATCGAACCCCAACGAAACTCCTGCACGTAGCTTCGCCGTTGGGGCAATCAGAGAACCATTGTAGCGTGTCCCACTGCGGCGGGCCCCAAGCAGTCTCGAGGTTTGGATCTCCTCGCTCCAGAAGACGTTGCTGAACACCAGTCCTATTCCCACACCGAGATACCCGGTGAACTGCCGTCGTGCAGGAAACAGATCGAGGTTCAACAGCACGGGGATGGTGCTTACTTCAATGTTCTGCGTGACGTTCTGCGCAGGACCCAGAGGAGTTGTAGGGGGCTTGGGGTCGTACGTGTAGTTCTCGCGAATGGTGGCGCGAAAAAAGCCCCCTGACACACCGACGGAGATCTCGTCGGTCAGATACTGATTTACGGACGCTCTGGCGCCAATCGGTACTCCGAACGACGAGGCGGCACCGCCTAGTACACCTTGATAATCCCGGATAAAGTCTGGGGCCTGAATGCCAAGAGTCCAGAGGACAGATGCCTCAAGCCGGACCCGCGGAACGGCATCGACAGCCTGTCCCCAGAGAGGCCCTGTGGAAACACATAGCCACAGTCCCACACCGAAGACCGTACTGACCACATGTTGAAAGATGCCGAAGCGCATGTGCACGGCCTGGAGAGGCAATCAGAGAATGCGTTTGCCCATTGAGGAGGCAATGATCTCAGCGGCAAACTCTGCCGTCTTGTTCCGATCATCAAGAATAGGGTTTACTTCGGCAACCTCGAGTGAAGCATAGGCATCAATCTGCGAGATCATTTCCATGAACACATGTGCTTCCCGGTAGGTGAGTCCACCAGGCACGGGCGTGCCAACGCCCGGAGCAACGGTCGAGATCGGCAGAGCGTCGTGTAGGGAAAGAATTTAGAAAACAGTAGTAACAGAATAATTAAAAAAAAAAAAGGGGGGGGGGGGGGGGGGCGGGGGGGGGGGGGGGGGGGGGGGGGGGGTGGGGGGGGGGTGGGGGGGGGGGGGGGGGGGGGG
>DNLG01000059.1 GCA_003488525.1 Bacteroidota bacterium
TCCTTGACATTTTCATACTTGAGTACATCGAGCGCGGTGTCGATGGTTCTCCGCTGAATCGTACTCACGAGGTTCGCCTCGGGATGAACCTGTAGCAGCTGCTCGAGCTGGCCGTGATCGGTGATCATCCAGTCGAGAAACGACTGTTTATCCTCTTGCGCATGCAGGGGGCTGAGGGCAACGGCGGCAAGGAGCGTCAGCGCAAGACGCTGCAGAGGTCGAGTAAAGGTCATGGTCGGAGTATGGCGGTGATGAATGTCAAAGCGTTGAACCGGCTCATGCGCCGTGCGGTCCCGTGCGTGGCAACGGCGCGCGGCCTCGCACGTAATGGTCTAACCACCAACGAATATCGTTGTTGGATTCGTTCCTGCGTCCGGCAAGAACATGATCGGCATTGTCGTACATGATCAGCTTGTACGGTCGATGCAGTTGTTGCAGCTCCGTTGCAAGACGCAGACTGTGCGTGGGATCGACACGTCGGTCACCGGTTCCGTGCAGTATGAGAAGGGGCGTCTCGGACGACATCTCGGAAGCCCAGCACACGGCGCTGCGGCGCTCGGCCTCGAGCTGCTCGTTTGCTCCCTCTGCAAGGTGCTTGGCCATGGTACGACGGATGTAGGCACTGGCTTCGACGGCATGGATCTGTGAAGGGGCTCCAAAGGTGACGGCAGCGCGCAGACGTTGCGTGCGACGCAGCATCATGTATGTCATCATGCCGCCACGGCTACCGCCCACGATCCCGATTCGCTCCCGGTCCACATACGGCATCGCGTCCAGCAGCGGGAGAACGTTCATTGCGTCGTCCACATCGCCGGCACCCCACTCGTCCGGACCCTCTGAGCCCCCTGTCCCGCGGTAATTCGATGCAATGGTCACGTAGCCCCATGATGCGTAGAGACCGATAACAGGCATGGCCGTCTCGGGAATGAGCGCACCTTTGGGTCCGCTGCCACCGCGGTTGAAGATCACCGATGGATAGCTGACCTCACCGGCAGGTGGAAGAGCCAGAAAGCCTCTGATGCGCAGACCGCCACTGGCATACGTGATAGCATGAAGGGTCACCGCAGCAAAGCGCTGGTACTCGGCCTCGGACATCGATCTCCGCGCCATCGAGAGGGCGCTGCGAGGAATCTCGACGGGTTCGGACGAGAGCAGCGTACCGTCAGGGGCCGACGTCACCGCTTGCCACGCTCGCGATACTTCCTGGCAAGCTTCGTGTGCCGTGAGCTGAGCTCAAGCTCGCGTCCGTCGATGAAGGCCGCCATCAGGATGTTGGACTTGGTATCAAGTGCGTCACCGGAGCTGACAAATAGCGTTGCACTCTTGCCCTTCTCGAGCGAGCCGTATTGAGCTTCCACACCGAACATCATGGCCGGCCAGTAGGTCAGGGCCTTGATGGCGTCTTCCTCGGACAGACCAAAGGCGCGTGCCGTACCGGCAAGAAACGGAAGGTTACGCTGCTGCCACGAGCCGTCATCGGTGAATGCAAACGGGACGTTGGCCTTTGCCAGCGTCGCTGCCAGCGTAAATGGGGCGTCGTACGGATCTTCGTCACGTCGCGGAAGACTGTGCACGCGCGGAATGATCACGGGAATCCCGGATTTCTGCAACTGCGGAATCACTCGGTGCGCATCGGCAGCGTCAGTGATGATGATCTTCAGTCCGAACATTTCCTTGAAGTCGATCACGGCTTCGATCTGCCTCTTTGTCGAGGCCGAGATCATCAGCGGAACGTCCTTCTCAAACACCATGCGCATGGCTTCGTAGCGAACGTCGCGCACGGCCGTATCGATGCCGGCATGTGCCGCATCGCTGTAGGCCTTGGCATTGCGGAACAGGTCATAGATCTCACGAACGGCATCGGCAGATGCCTTGCGCTGTTCGTCAGGACTCCTGGTCTCCCACCATCCGGTGCTGACCTCCATCGATGGCCAGGACATGACCATTGCCGAAGATGCCCTGACGGCCAGGTCCTCGCGCGTCCACCCGTCGGTGCGCATCAGTGATGCCTGACCCGAGATAAGTCCGCCCGAAGGCGCGCTGTTGACCAGCAGTACACCGTTGAGTCGAACGGTCGGAAGAAGATCACTATCAGGATTGTACGCCGTTGCCGCACGAACGTTCGGATTGAACGAGCCAACCTCTGAGGCATCACGCGTAGCGCGTACAGCATCGATCTCGGTCAGACCGAGCGAAGTATACGGGGCGATAAAACCCGGATAGATTCGCTTACCGGAACAGTCGATCACGCGAGCCCCCTGAGGGATGCTGACGTTGGTGCCGATGTCGATGATGATCCCCTTGTCGAAGACGATCGTGGCGTTCTGCAGCGTCACACCGTTGCCGGTGTGGATCGTGGCCTTTGTCAGGGCAATCACCTGCTTCTGCGGCGCGCCGGGGATCTCGTCGCCGGCAAGAGCGACCGTTGCGGTGAACATGCTGAGCGCCGCGGCTACCGCCAGGGCGCAGGTGAAGAGTCGTGCGGAGTGCTTCATAAGCTGCAAAACTACGTCTAAAAAGGAGTAACCCCCAGACGTCACCACTCGTCTAGGGGCACTCGTATTTCACCTATCACGTTGCAACAATAAGACCATCTTCGGGTGTTGTCAAGATGTCGGTGACAACATTTTCAGTTTTGTGGTTCGGAAAGAAATCACGAGGTTTGCCGTTCCTCTTTTGGACTCGGGGTGTAGCGCAGCCCGGTTAGCGCATCTGCTTTGGGAGCAGAGGGTCGCAGGTTCGAATCCTGCCACCCCGACAACACGATTAACAGAAGGCCTTCGTCGGTGCAGCCGACAAAGGCCTTCTGTCTTTTTCGGCAGACGCCAAGGAACCGTGTAACTTCACAGTGGCGTTCACGCTTATCCGTCCGGCGAAAAATCTGTGCATATCCACCAGCTCACCTCGGCATGAAGACACTGCTCCTTCTTTCGCTTGTTATCGTCTCCAGCATGCGGCTACCGGCCGCCGGAGATGATGTCATGAATCACGACGGCGGTCTGTTCCCTGCGCCTTCGCGGCAGGAACTCACCAGCGCCCTTTCCGGCTTGCCGATCGGCGCTGGCAACGGCAGCGTCATTCTTGTGCGGTACCTGGGCTACCGCTGCAGCCACTGCGTCGAGCAGCTGACGTATCTCAACAGTCGCGCAGCAGACCTTCGCCGCCTGGGCATCAGCGTGGTGGCAATGAGCTCCGATCCGACAGAGCGCTGGGATGACCTCGTCAGCGCACACGGCATCGACGAAGCGGTGTTCCGCTACGTGCCCGATACCGATGGCCTGGCTGCGCGCGGCATTGGAGCGCAGCGCGTGATCAACGACACGCTTCGTGATCTTCATGCAACGATCGTCATCGGCAAAGGACAGATCAAAGGGGCGGTGTATTCCGACTCACCGTACATGGATGTCGAGCGCATCATCGGTCTGGCTGCCGAGGGAGTATCTCCCGCGCAGCTCGTCACCTCGTCGGAATACATCGATCGCTATCTCAAGGCCACTGCGATCGTTACCACCGTGGCAGGACCGACCGACGGGATCATGGAGCCGATCGATCTTGACTTCAACCGCACGGCCCTTAGCGGACGTGATCTCTGGGTAGTGATGGGCGACAGGGGTGGACATGCCATGGCGATCATTCACAATGCAACGTCGGCACGTCCGACGGTTCGCACCAAGAAAGATGCGCGGGCTTCGCACTTCATGTGGCGCACGCATGGCATCGCCATGGGTACGAATGGCTCTTTTGCCACGGCGCAGAACGGAGAGCCGGGCGATGGTGACGCGAACTACATGTTCATGGGTCCCACACTTTGGTCGAGTGACACGGCCGTATTCGCCTCTCGCTATCAGAACGAAGACCGCCGTCTTGCCTCTCACCTCGACATGCTTCATCAGAGTCCGTGGTGCCTGGGCATTGCGCATGACTCGGCAAACATCTACTGGGTGCTGGATGCACGCTATGGTGGCATCTCGCGCTATGACTTCCGCGACCCGCACGAAGTGGGCGGAACCGACCACCGCGATGGTGTCATCCGCCGGTACATTGAAACCGCAATCTCCCCCGGCGTGCGCGGTCAGCCAGCCCATGTGTGCCTTGACAGAAGCACGGGATGGCTCTATTACATCGATCCCGGCAAGGCCCTCGTGCACCGACTCGACACACGCTCTGGCAGCGTAAAGGATACGCTGGAGATGCCCCCTTCGAGCGCTGAAAA
>DNLG01000129.1:0-1012 GCA_003488525.1 Bacteroidota bacterium
GTTGGTGACGTCGCGATTGTCCCAACCATTTGTCAGATAGGACCATGACTCACCGTCATTGGTGGACTTCATGACCACCGCGTTCGGTGTCTTTGTTGATCCCGGAAGCGCATTACGCCCGACATAGAGATGCCCCTTTTCGTCAGAGGCCATTTGTCGAAACGTATCATCACTCTCACCGGAGGATGCATCGGTATCGATGCGCGCCCATGACGCACCACCATTGGTCGTGCGGTAAAGCCCCTTGTTGTAGCTGACAAGCACAAACAGCTTGTCGGAATTGGGCGAGATGAAGACACCGTAGATCGAGTTCGTCGCCGAAGGGATGTTCGAGCGAGACACCTCGGTGAAGGTCTCTCCACCATCATTTGACAGGCGCATCAGAAGCTTGGTAGGACCACCGTCATAACCAACGAAGATCTGCAACGCACCTGTGGTAAGGGGCTTGAGGTGGAAAAACAGCCGGCTCGATGGCGTCATGCCATCGATTTTGAGATCCAGCTTCCGCCACGTCTCACCGTTGTCATCCGAGCGCAACAGACCCAGACCATAGACCGCCGCGAACAGCACATCATTCGGACCAACCTTGATCTGGGCGATCGTCATGAAATCCATTCCGGTGGCGATGCCATTCTCAAACGGCTCCCAGTTGGTGCCTCTGTCGGTGGTGCGATAGACCTTGCTGAACTGTGTTCCGGCAAAGACATGCCCCTTGGAGTTCGCGGCCAGGCATACGGTAGGTGCTGGTGGACCGCTCGTCTGCTCCCAGTACTGGGCGCTGGCAACAGCAGTGCAGGCAAAAAGGCAAAGGGCGAATCGCAGCATGTTCATGGTCTTTCCTCGACGGTTGATCGGCACGCCGCGCAGTGCGGCCGCGTATGTTTGTGACTACGAAAGTTACCACATTTTCAGAGAGCCATCGACACATGCACATTCACTTCACCGGCATCGGAGGCACCGCAATGGGATCGGTTGCCGTGGCCTGCAGAATGCAGGGACACACCGTTACGGG
>DNLG01000129.1:1365-4960 GCA_003488525.1 Bacteroidota bacterium
TCGATCGTCTGTTGCGGTACTCACGGCAAGACCACAACATCAAGCATAACGGCATGGCTTCTGGAGCACGCCGGCCGAAGTCCCGGCTTTCTCATCGGAGGTGTGCCGGGCAACTTCTCCGTCGGGTGCCGCCCCGTCCCATCGCACCTGCACGACACGTTCGGCGGGGTCTTCGTCAGCGAAGGCGACGAATACGACACGGCCTTCTTCGACAAACGCAGCAAGTTCGTGCATTATCGGCCAACGATCGCCGTGATCAACAATCTCGAGTTTGACCATGCCGATATCTTCGATGATCTCGAGGCGATCATTCGCAGCTTCCGCCAGATGGTGCGCATTGTGCCGTCATCGGGCGTCGTACTCGTCAATGCCGACGACCCCAACGCCCTGCGAGCCGCCGAAGGATGCCCTACGAGGCGAGAAACGGTAGGCCTGAACGCCGATGCCACATGGCGCATCCATGACCTGCAGGAGCAAGGCGAACAGACATCATGGTGTATAGACTACAATGGCTCGCTCTATGGTCGTTTCACACTGGCCATGCCGGGCCTGCACAACGTGCGCAATGCGACCATGGCCATTGCTTCAACTTTCCATGCAGGGCTGACACCGCAGGAACAGCAGCTGGCAATGCCGGCCTACTTGCCACCAAAGCGCCGACTCGAAGTTCTCGGTTCATGGAAGGGGGCTGAGATCATTGATGACTTTGCCCACCATCCAACAGCGATCGCTGCGACTATCTCGGCGCTGCGCCAGAAGTATCCATCGGCAGGGATCCATGTGGTGTTTGAGCCCCGTTCCAATACCACCACGCGAAACTTTTTTCAGAAGGAACTCGGCGAGTGTTTCGCGGGCGCTGCATCGGTATGTCTTGGCCCGGTCAACCGGCCAGAGCGGTACTCGGAGAACGAGCGGCTCGACACAGCGAAGCTCGTCGAAGAGATCGCCCGCTGCGGCGTCGAAGCGTTCTCGATCGATTCGGCCCGGGCAGCCGACCCTTCATGGGGTAGCGACGCCATGGAGTTCCTCGGTCGCCGCGTCAAGTCGGGTGACGTCGTGGCTATCCTCAGCAATGGCAATGTTGGCGGTCTGCGGCGGATGCTCACCGCCTGAGAACGTCTGCCGCTCAGCGTTCGATCCAAACCTTCCGAAGAACGGGCCCAGCATCGGGATTGGATTCATCTCTGACGCGCACGTAGTAGAGTCCCGGAACCAGACTGCGGCCGTCGCTTAGCCTCAGATCCCACTCAATGCCCCCTACACCGGAGGTTGTCTCGAGCCGCCTGAGAGGCGCAAACGACGCATCGAGCACCTCTACGGTTGCCGCCGATGGAAGACCGCCGATGGTCAGTGCAGCATGCTGACCCAGGCGCAGTGGCTGAGGATAGGCGTACACGGACTCAAGATCAGGAGCAACAACGGTAAAGAGCAGTGTGGACCCCGCGCCCAGCGTCATCTTCGTGCCGCTGGCCGACGTGACCGCTGTGGCAGTGATGGCGTATGGCACACCGCGCGGCTCGAGCGGCCTCTCTCCATCGAGCAGAAGCTGAAGCGTCGCCTCACCTGTGCGAACAACCGAGATGATGCGGCCAGCCGGTGAAAGACGGTAGGACGTAACCTGCTCGGCACTCTGATCGACCGGTTCGCTGAACGCAACGCGAATCTGCCGCAGGGATTCCACCGTAACGGATGCGAGGGTGATCTCCCGCAATGGCGGCTCATCCGAAATCACCTCGACGACGATCACGGTATCGGCAAGCCCCCTGCCCTGCGCATCACGAACACCGCGCAGACCAATGCCGATGCTACTGCCGGGCTCATGAGCTGGGAACGAAACGATCATGTCTCTGAGCGATCTCGGAACGACCGATGTGGCCCGGCCGACAACCCTGCCGGAATGATCGACGTACTCAATCATCGTCGTTGTCAATGAACGCACATCAAGGTCGGCCGTCGCGATCATCTGCATGATCAGTCCGGCTTGCACCTCTGAGCGGCGAACCGTGTCACGGGCCGACAAAACACGAGGCGATGATCCTCGACGGACAGCTGTGACGGTGTTCGAAGGCGAGGATAGTGTCCCGGTCGAAGCATCCAGCGCGCGCACGCGGAAGCGCATCACCGGCGCCGTGAAGGAACTCGCTGCGAGGCTGAAGGTGATGCTGTTGGTGGTGTCTAGCCACGTGAAGGGGGCTGATGGCTCTGCCCATTCGATCACCGACAGCTTATCTGCGCTCGAACGAATCCAGTCCAGTTGCAGGTCATCACCCGACCATTGAGCGCGTAGTGATGAAGGGGCCTCGAGTTCGTATGCGAGTGGTTCGGTAAACAGGAATGACGTCATCGCACCGATCTCGGCGATGGTCGTTCCATATCCGAGCTCACGTCGACCGTTTCCATCGAAGTCGTGGATGAGAAATCTCGGCGATGCCACGTCGGCGATGTAGCGTTTACACTCCATGGATGTATCGCGGCGATTGCGACCGAAAACATAGAGCCGAGGGAATGCGCACAGAACGATCTCGGCGCCTTTGACATCGTCGAGATCACCCACGAGCAGACCATTGCGAAATCCGGCACCGTAGCGAACGCCGGCCACGCGATCCTGCCATAGTTGCTCGAACGTATTGTCCGCCGTGGAACCGAGCAGTGTGTAGGTCCACACCGATCGACCATAATCTCCATAGGCATCGGCCTCGATGCTATCAGGTACGGCGTAGACAACGTCCGGCCTGCCATCGCCGGTCACATCACCCTGGGCCACGAAGCCTGAGCCCCCTGACCCGGGCTGCGTCAGGGTATAGGTCACATCAAACCGTGTCCCCTGCCACTCTCCGATCACCAGATCACCATCGGTGTCGCTAAAGGCGATCTCCATGCGTCCGTCGCCGTCAAAGTCGCCACTGGCTACACTGATCTCATCGACCCTGTTCATGGCGTTTCCCGGAGCAGGCGGAGTTGAATTGGTGATCGAGCCGAGCAGCCGAAACGCCGTGCCTTTGAACGTATAGACCATACATTCATCATCGGCCAGGCCGATCAGTTCCTCGCGCCCATCGCCGTCGATGTCGGCCATTCCGGCTCCGTTGACGCCCGAGGTTGTATCGGCAAAGATCACCGATGCAAAGGGGCTGCCACCCGGCTCACGCTGCTCGAAAAGGACCATCTTGCCGACGGTGTGCACGAGCAGATCCAGAAGTCCATTGCCATTGGCATCACCAAGACCTCGAGGGATGTATACGTCGGGGATCGAATCTCGGGTGATCCAGCGTCCGTCAACATACTGCCGCGTTGCGAGCGCCCCGAACGTGCCGCGCGACATATCGTTCATGACAACGGTGGATCGACCATCGCGGTAGATATCCCGCACGTCATTGAGGACGTAGCCGCTCCACGACGCCGCACCGGCCGCACGCCACTGTGAATCGGCACCTGCCCCCTGCCTCGAACTGCTGATCTCGATAGCGCTGTCACGCCGACTGCCTACCTCGGACCAGCAGCGAACGAGCAGATTCTGCTCGGCGGCACTGCCGAGCGTATCGGGAACGATCATCGAGTGCACACGGGCACGCCGAAGCGATTGCACCAGGGCGGC
>DNLG01000049.1:0-7983 GCA_003488525.1 Bacteroidota bacterium
TGGGACAATCGCGACGTCACCAACAATCGGATCAGCTCGATCTCTATTGGAAAGAACGGCCGCATCTGGGCCACGCTGGAAAAGTCATCAGGTCCGATGCTGAGCACGAATTACGGCGAATCGTGGACGGCAATCAAGGAGGGTTTTGAGGGCGATGACGGCGCCGCCAGGGCGATTGTCATTTCTCCGGATGGTGCTGAGTACGTCGCTCCGATTCAGGGTTTCGTCATGCGTCACCTCGGACTAGCATCGGTCAACGAGAACCTTTCGAAGCTGCGTATTGACGCCTTCCCGAACCCGGCAACAGACCGGCTTCGCATCGAGCTTGGTGCGCAGGATGCCGGAACGTATGAGATCGAACTGGTCGATGCCGCCGGGCGTCAGGTGATCCCGTCACACAGAGCGGTAGCCGGAGCCGGTGCATCCACAAGTGTGTGGCTGTCGACAAGCCATATCCCGTCGGGCATGTACTCTGCCGTCATCCGTTCAGATGGTGGCGTGCGTTCAGTGCCTGTGGCTGTTGTGCACTGATAAGCCCCCTGCCCTTGCTGGCTGATCGCGGTGCGACGGAGTTATTTGCGACGCAGATCGGTGATCCTGGTGATCCACCACTGGCCGTCTTTACGCAGTGTGCCGAACTGCATCTTCCGGATGTAATCGAGCGTGATGGTAACGTCGTGTACAGACTCTGACACGGTGTCAACACGCGTTTCTGAGATCGCCACACCAGCCATCACTGCCCGCCAGCGCACAAGATCGTCGGCCAGCTCATACTTCTCCACGGCAAGCAGGGGCCGCCCCGTAGGGCCGACCATCAGCTCTGTTGCCGCTGTGGTGTTGCCGCTGTCGATCTCGGCCTTGAACACATGCACTACTCCGGCCGATGATCTCTGACTGCGCTCGATCACCGGGGCACGGCGCTGGGTTGAACCGATAACAAACAGTTCACAGCCCGCGACCGTAGCGGCGAAAAGGGCAGTGATGATCATGCCATGCAGACGTGTTCTCATTCCGGCTGTACCCAATTCATCATCTGCGTAAAGGCCTCAAGGAATCCTGGCGTGATGCGCTCCACCGGATGCGTCATGCCGAAGGTATGTGTTGTGTTTTCGATCACGGTCAGATTCTGTCCGCCCGGTGCATGCACGGCAAGGTCGCGGATTTCGGCAAGGGGCACTGTGAGGTCCTGCGCGGCATGGATAAACAGCATCCGCCCATCCAGGCGCTCAACGGCCTGCGTGAGCGATAACCGTTTGGCGTTTGCTTCGAGATCATCAACAAAGCTCGCATTGATTCGCACGGTCTGCCCGGTTCGCTGGTTGTTCACGTCGACATACCCGGCACGACGCCATGCCTCGGCCTGCCGCGCCGTCCAGCGCCTCCACGTGCCGACGGAGTTGAGTCCAACCACGCGCAGGTTCGATGCGACCACATCGCGATTGTACGTCAGTTCGCCGGCCGCTACCTGGGCAATGCCTCCACCGCGGGAGTGCCCGGCAATGGCCAGACGTCCGTTCCAGCGCTGACGAAGCGCGGCGAACTCATCGTGCGAGCGAAGCTGCGCCAGAAGGTCATGCACGTCGTCGACTTCGCGCGAAAGCGTATTGCGCGCGAAGTCGTCGGGCTTTTGCACGAGCCACGCCGTGTTGTCCATGCCGTTAAGTGAGAAGCACATTCGCAGAGCAATCATACCACTGGCAGAAGCCCCTTGCGAGATCCAGGGAAGGAAGCCGTAGTTGCGAAAGCCCTTATGGCCGTGCAGGATCAACAGCAGCGGATGCTGCGAGGCATCGGAAGCCGGCATCGTCACGGTTGTGTGCAGGAGGTCACCATGACGGTTCTGCACACTGATACTTGATTCGGCGATCACGACGCGTCCTCGCGGTCTGATAGCAGATCCGGACGCCTCTGCCGCGTATGCTCGAGCGCCTGCTCGGCGCGCCACTGACGGATGTGCGCATGGTTGCCACTCATGAGAACATCGGGCACCTGATGTCCACGAAAGTCCGCCGGCTTGGTATAGAGCGGCGCATCAAGAAGCCCATGCATGAACGAGTCTTCGAGCACACTCTCGGCGTCTCCGACCACGCCCGGTACAAGGCGGACGATGGCATCGGTCAAGACGGCGGCGGCGATCTCTCCACCGGTCAGTACGTAGTCGCCGACCGAGATCTCGCGGGTGACGAGGACGTCGCGGATGCGCTGATCAATGCCTTTGTAGTGACCGCATAGCAGGATCATCGAACCATTCAGCGACAGCTCGTTGCACGTCCGCTGGTCGAGCACGGCACCATCCGGGCAGAGGTAGATGACCTCCTGGTAGGTGCGCTCATTCTGCAGGGATTCGATGCAGCGGAAGACCGGCTCGCATTGGATGACCATGCCGGCGCCTCCTCCGTATGGAGTGTCGTCGATGTGCCGGAACGTATCGGTTGCATAGTCATGCAGATTGTGCAGCACGATCTCTGCGAGCCCCTTCTGACGGGCACGTCCAACGATAGAGGTAGAGATGAACGACTCGAGGATCTGCGGCACCACACAGACGATGTCGATGCGGATCGGTGACTCATTCATCATCACGTTCCTCGGCGGCAGTACCCAATTCGGCCAGTCCCGGTAGCAGACGCACGGTGATCAGGCGTGCCTGTGGATCGACCGTCAGGATCACGTCATCGATCACCGGTAGTGGGATCGTGCGGCCGTCGGGCAGCGTCATAACCCAGACATCATTCGCAGGCATCAGCCATACATCGGTGATCGTCCCGAGTATTGCGCCCGACTCATCGATGACCGTGCAACCCTCAACATCGCCGATGCGAAAGCGGCTCGTTGCATCGATGCCGACGTCCGAAGAACGGGCATAGACGGCCTGATCGACGAGGGGCGTCACGGCTTCGGCGCTGGTCACGCCTAACAGCCTCAGTGTTGTGCGAAAAGGGGTCGATTCAAAGTGCGCCACCACATGGGGTTGCGCAAAGTCGCGACTGTAGCCGATGGCCACTTCCGAGCCCGGCGTAAGGGGGCGCGGCAGGACCACAACGTCCGTCAGGACCATCGTTCCATCGAGTCCATGCGAACGTGTGATCACGCCCAGATACTCGTCAAACGTGCTCATTTCTACTTCAGGCGTCGGTCGTTGCTCTATCCAGCGCCGCCCAGATCAACCCAGATATGTGCGCAGTGCCTTGCTGCGGGAGGCGTGACGCAGGCGACGGATGGCCTTTTCCTTGATCTGGCGCACACGTTCGCGCGTAAGATTGAACTTTTCGCCGATCTCTTCCAGCGTCAGAGCCTGCTGGTCATCAAGTCCGAAATACAGACGGATAACCTCGGCCTCGCGCTCGCTGAGCGTGTTGAGCACCTGCTGAACTTCCACACGAAGCGACTCGCGCATCAGCTCGCTATCCGGCGGCGGCTGCTGGTCATTCGGCAGGATGTCCAGAAGGCGATTGTCTTCGCCCTGCACGAAGGGCGCGTCCACCGACAGGTGACGGCCCGAGATCTTGATCGTTTCCGAGATCTCGGCGATGGACATCTCCAACTGTTCGGCAAGCTCGGCCGCGGTTGGTTCACGCTCGTATTGCTGTTCCAGTTCGGAGAACTTCTTGCCGATCTTGTTCAGGGCGCCTACGCGGTTCAGTGGCAAGCGCACGATACGTGACTGCTCGGCCAAGGCCTGAAGAATGCTCTGGCGAATCCACCAGACGGCATAGGAGATAAACTTGAAGCCCCGTGTTTCATCGAAACGCTTGGCAGCTTTGATCAGACCCAGGTTCCCTTCGTTGATCAGGTCACCCAGAGACAGACCCTGATTCTGGTACTGCTTGGCGACGGACACGACGAAGCGAAGGTTAGCCTTGACCAGCCGCTCAAGTGCCTGAGCACCTTCAAAGCCACCCTTGCGGATGGTCTGCGCCAGCACGATCTCGTCATCACCCGTGAGAAGGTCGACTCGGCCGATCTCCTGCAGGTATTTGTCGAGTGACTGACTCTCGCGGTTGGTGTACTGTTTGGTAATCCTCATGAGGGGCTCTCAGCGGCTGAAGGTTTGAACGACAAATGGCAGGCCGTATGCATCGGCGCGAGTCAGGACGTAGCAGCTGCGACCTTCGTGCATCCGGGCAAGGGGCTGCAAATTTAGTGATCTGCGGGCAATTCCGACGACAGCAATTGACGATAGGTGTCGGTGCGGAGGATCTCGATGGCGCGTCCGACCGATGGCGTCAACGGTACGAAAAACCGATCGCGATCTCGGGACGTTCCAAAGCGCGTGCGGATCTCCATATCGATCAGCCGCAGGATGTCGTTCTGTTGACGTCGGATCGACTGGATCTGGTCGCGCTCGACCGAACGGCGAGCCCCCTCCAGAGCCACGATGGACGATTTTGGCAGCCGGTACTTCTGGGCCAGTGTCTCGGCATCGGCCAGTCCGCCGAGGAGCTTGCTGCGCTTGCGCGCCGGCTGTTGATCGACGAAGCGCAGGAAGCTATCGAACATGCGCGCATCGGCCACGAACCCTGCAGGGAGGTCGCTCATGCCGGCAGCGGTGCGTGTGGCAAATCTCTGGATGAGATTCGACGACATCAGATCGTTGACAAGGGGCGAGAAGATCGAGTCGCTGACCACAAGGTCCGGATCAATGCCATGCGTGCCGGAGACACGACGGCCGGCAAATGTGCGATACGTTGTCGTGTCGATCTCGTCCGTTGACGTTCGATAGTTCTTGCGCTGAATGCATCGTCCGGAAGGCGTGTAATAGCGCGCGGTGGTGAGTTTCAGGATAGCATTATCTGACAGCGGTACGATCGACTGAACCAATCCCTTTCCGAACGAACGGATGCCGACGATCACCGCTCGGTCGAGATCCTGCAACGCTCCGGCAACGATCTCACTGGCACTGGCGGAAAACTCATTGATCAGCACCACGAGCGGGATGGTTGGTTCGATGGGGACGGCGTCCGATCGATACTCCACGGAAGACTCATCGAATCTGCCCTTGGTGGAGACGATGGGGCTGCCTGTCGGCACGAACGTTTCCACGACGTCGATGGCCGCCTCGAGAAGTCCGCCGGGATTGCCGCGCAGGTCGAGAACGAGCCCGGTCATGCTCGACCGTGAACGCAGCGATGCGATACACTGACGCAGCTCAGCGCCGGTCTTCCTGGTGAACCTCTCCAAACTGATGTATCCGATGCCCGATGTCAGCACGTCGCTGTATCCGATCGATTCCAGGTCGAGCTCCAGGCGTGCCAGCGTGAACGTCAGGGTGTCCGGACGGCCTTCGCGAAGGATCTTCAGCTGCGCCTGCGATCCGGGCCTGCCGCGGGTGTACGGACGAAGACTCTCCGACTGCATCGTGTCGGTTCGCACGCTGTCGATAGCCAGCAGATGGTCGCCGATGCGGATGCCGGCCTTGCGGGCTGGACCCGACTCACGAAGGTCAGTGATCGTGAGAACGCTATCGGGATTTGATACCGTGATACCGAACCCGACGTACGATCCTGTAGTGACGGTTTCGATCTCGTCGGTCTCGTCATCAATGTAATACTCGCTGTAGGGATCGAGGTAGCCGAGCATGGCGCTGACGCCAACGTCCACGAGTTCTGTTGGATTGACATTATCGACATACCGCGTGTTGACCTCACGAAAGACCGCGTTGAAGGTCTCGATCGCCTTTGCCAGGCGTAGATACGTCGAATCATCGTCGACTCGCGCCATGGCACTCGCCGCTGCGCAGCCGAGCAGAACGCTGATGGTTAGCGGTCGGATCATTTTGCGAGGCGCTCGGCGATGGCCTGAGCCAGACCCGAGGCCGGCAGGCGTACCTGCTGCATCGAGTCGCGCTCGCGAAGAGTGACCGTCGCATCGGCGACCGTCTGCCCGTCGACGGTGACGCAGAACGGCGTGCCAACTTCGTCCTGACGTCGGTAGCGTCGGCCGATAGCGCCAGACGTGTCGTAGTCAACCCGAAACTGGCGTTGCAGGTCGGCCATGATCGATTCCGCCGCCTCCGGCATACCGTCCTTGTTCACCAGTGGCAGCACGGCCACCGTGACCGGCGCCAGCGAGGGCTTCAGACGCAGTACAACACGCGTTTCCGAACCGCCGTCACCATTGGGGATCTCCTCCTCGGTGTAAGCATCGCAAAGAACGGCCATAAAGGTTCGTGTTGCTCCAACCGCTGTCTCGATCACGTAGGGAACGAAACGGTCCTTGGTTGATGCATCGACGTATTCAAGCTTCTTGCCCGAGAACTCCTGGTGCCGCCCAAGGTCAAAGTCCGTGCGCGAATGGATGCCTTCAACCTCGCCCCATCCGAAGGGGAAGAGATACTCGATGTCTTCGGCCGCCGCCGCATAGTGCGCAAGCTTCTCATGGGGCTTGCGGTGCAGGCGCTCCGGGTCGATGCCGAGCGTTTGCACAAACCAGTTCCAGCGCGCATTGCGCCAGTATTCGAACCATTCAACCTCTGTGCCGGGCTTGACGAAGAACTGCATCTCCATCTGCTCGAACTCACGCGTGCGGAAAAGAAAGTTCTTCGTGTTGATCTCGTTGCGGAAACTCTTGCCGATCTGCGCGATGCCGAACGGCGGCTTCATGCGGGCAGACTCCATCACGTTCTTGAAGTTCACGAAGATCCCCTGCGCGGTCTCCGGCCGCAGGTACACCACATTGGCCGCATCGGCAACCGGGCCGACGTGCGTCTCGAACATCAGATTGAAGTTGCGCACCTCGGTCCAGTCCGTGGTTCCGGAGATCGGATCAGGAATGGCGTTGGAGATGATGATCTGATGGAGATCATCATTCGAGTTTGCAGAGTTCAGCGCCTGCTCAATAGCGTCGGCCTGCTCAGTCTTTCCCTTGTTCCGAAGACGGGTGATGTATTCCTCGATCAGATTGTCGGCCCGGTGACGCGACTTCGACGTCTTGTTGTCGATCATCGGATCGGAGAACTGCTGGATGTGTCCCGAGGCCTCCCACACGCGCGGGTGCATGAGGATCGACGAGTCGATACCCACGATATCCGGACGGAAGGTCATGGCCTTCCACCACGAGTCTTTGATGTTGCGCAGCAGTTCCACGCCCAGCGGACCGAAGTCCCAGCATCCGTTCAGACCGCCGTAGATCTCCGACGACTGGTAAACAAACCCCTTCCGCTTGGAAAGCGACAGGATCGCATCGATCGATGTTGTGGAAGCCATATCCTCGCAGAGCGCTTAGTGAAAAGAGCGTTAAAATACGAAGTCGACGCCGTTGCGTAGTTTTGGCCGTCGACGCGCCGAACGTGCGCCCCTGCATGCATTTCATCGCCCCTTGAATGAACATTACCCGCCTTCTGACGTCCGGTCTTTTGTTCCTTGTTCTGCACCTGTGCGGCCTGACCGCAGGTGCGATTGCACAGATGCCTTCGGCACGCAACAAGGTCACGTTTTCCTCCGTAGCGGCCTGCTCGCTCAAAGCCGGTGATACGGCAACCATCATCGTCAAGGGCCGTATTGCCAAGCACTGGCACAGTTACGGGCTGACGCCGGCCGTGGGACCGGACGGACTCGGCCCGGATGCGACCGTGATCAGCGTTGCCCCGGCTGGGGTTGTCAAACTGGCAGGCAAGCCACGCATCGTCAAGGGGGCTCACTCGGCGTTCGACAAGACATGGGAGACCACCGTCGAGGAGGTCGCCGGTTCTTTTGAAGTCGCCGTACCCGTGCGTGCCTCAGCATCACTACCGGTGGGGCAGCACAAGGCAAAGGTCATCGTGACAATGCAGTTGTGCGACACCTCGGCATGTCTGCCCTCGGAGGATATGCCGCTGCCGGTAACGCTTGTTGTCACGCAGACTGCGACATCAGCCGATGCGACATTCGAGGATCTGGCAGAGGTCTCCACTGTGAAACCCGCAACACCAGCGGCGAACGCTCCGATCGTTGAAGACAGTCAAAGCGAGATCGCCAAGGAAAAACGTAAAGGTCTGGTGAGCTTCTT
>DNLG01000049.1:8200-22875 GCA_003488525.1 Bacteroidota bacterium
TCGTTCTTTACCAAGCGTCATGAGAAACATCGCGGCTCGGGCCTGCGCGACAGTGCGCTGTTCGGTCTGGGAATCATTTCGACGTTCACCGCCGTCGGCATTCTTGCCTCGGTCATCTTCGGTGGCACGGCCGTACAGGACCTTGCGGCCAATCCCTGGATGAATCTCGGCATCGGTCTGCTCTTCATGGTGCTGGCCTTCAACCTCTTCGGATCCTTTGAGATCCAGGTGCCGGTATCGATCATGAATGCTCTTAACAAGAAGTCGCAGGGAGACGGCACCGTGTCGGTCCTTCTGATGGGGCTGACCTTTTCGCTGACGTCGTTCACCTGCACGGTGCCGTTTGTGGGTACGCTTCTGCTGAGTGCTTCCGGGGGCGACTATCTCTATCCCGCTGTCGGCACGTTTGGCTTTGCCACAGCCTTTGCGATTCCCTTCGTGCTGCTGTCGATGTTCCCGTCGCTTCTGGTTCGTCTGCCTCGGGCAGGGGGCTGGATGAACAACCTCAAAGTGGTGATGGGCTTTCTGGAGATCGCCGCCGCCGTCAAGTTCTTCTCGACGGCAGAGTTCATCTTCGGACTGGGGCTTCTTCCACGTGAAGTGTTCCTTGCCGTCTGGGCAGGCGTCTGCCTTCTGATCGTGCTCTATCTTCTGGGTACCTTCAGGATGACCCTTGACACTCCGGTCGAACGCGTCGGTGGGCTTCGAGCATTTTTCGCCGTGATCTTTGCCACGCTCACGCTGTGGTTCACAGGTGGCATGCTGGGTAAGCCCCTTGCCGCCGACCTCGAAGCGCTGCTGCCGCCGGAGAATTATCACCAGCTGCTTGACCAAATGAACGGCTCGTCGGCCTCCGTGGCGGGGACAACGGCGTCCACCCCTGCCACCAAGGAAGCTGATCACGGCGGGCTGACATGGTTGAATGATCTCGAGAAGGCCAAGAAGATCGCACGTCAGGAGGGTAAGCCCATCTTCATCGACTTCACAGGGTTTGCCTGCGTCAACTGCCGATTGATGGAAAAGGAAGTGTTCCCCAAGCCCGAAGTGGTCGAGCAGTTCAAGAAGTTTGTTCTTGTCCAGCTGTACACGGATCGCAAGTCCGAGCCGTACATCACCAATCAGAATATTCTCAAGACCTACGGCACCGTGGCCAATCCGCTCTACGTGATCCTGCGGCCTGACGGGAGCCCCATCGCACAATCCGGATACCAGACGCAGTTCCGGTCTGATCCGGCCACCTTTGTGGCCTTCCTCTCGCAGGCACTCTGACCTCGGCGATGAAGATCATTCCCGTCACTCGTGAGCGGTTCGACGACTTCATTGCGCTCGTCATGATGCTGGCCGAGTACGAGCACCTCGATCCGCCGGCGCCTGAGGCGCAGTCGAGGCTTCTTGAGGACATCTGCGGCGCCGCGCCGCGCATTCAGGCAATGCTGGCCGTTGATGACAACGATCAAGCACTTGGATATGCCATCACACTTGAGACCTACTCGTCGTTTCTTGCTCTGCCGACGATGTACCTTGAGGACATCTTCGTCAGGGAAGATGCCAGAGGTCTTGGTGCCGGTTCGATGCTCTTCGATGCCGTTGTCGAGCAAGCGCGCCGTCGTGGATGTGGCCGTGTAGACTGGCAGGTTCTGGATTGGAATAGGCTCGCCCGCGACTTCTATGAGCGTCGAGGAGCAGCACCGATGAAGGAGTGGATGCTCTACAGGATCGACCTTACGGCCGACCCGTCCTGACGAGTATGTTGTCGATCAGGCGCGTGGTGCCGAGTCTGGCGGCGATCAGCAAAGCGACCTCATCGAGAACCCCTTGCGCTGCAGGGCGCCGAAGAGTCGAAGCCTCGACGGCAACCGCGTAATCGATCTCAAGTCGCGGCACGCTGTTCAGCACATCACGCATGGCCTGCTCCACCGCGTCGAGATCATGCATGCCCCCTTCGAGCAGCTCCGCTCCGCGGGTGAGCGCCGCAAAGATCACGGGCGCCTCACGGCGGTCCTCTGCCGATAGGTACACGTTGCGTGAGCTCCGCGCAAGCCCATCGGATTCCCGCATTGTCGGCAGCACTTCGACGCGCACGCGCTGAACGCTCTCAAGGGGCGAAGTGCGAACAAGCTCCCGGATCACCAGCGTCTGTTGCAGGTCCTTCTGACCGAAGTACGCCACGTCGGGTAGCATCGCCTCAAAGAGGCGCGAGACCACCGTTGCCACACCATCGAAATGCGTAGGCCGAGAAGCCCCCTCAAGAACTTCGGTCACCCCGGAGATGTGGATGCTCGAGCGCGGACCCTCGGGGTAGATCTGATCGACCGTAGGGGTGAAGACGTGCGTTCCTCCGGCCTGGCGGACGATCTCAAGGTCGCGGGCAAGGTCTCGCGGGTAGCGCGCGAAGTCCTCATTCGGCCCGAACTGCGTGGGGTTGACGAAGATCGAGACAACCACGATCGGATGCCGTTCGGACGCGTGACGGATCAGCGATGCATGCCCGTCGTGCAGATAGCCCATCGTGGGAACGCATCCAACACTGATTCCATCGGCACGTGCACTCCGAACTACCGACTGCATCTCGTCGACGGTTTCGATAACTGATATGTCACGTTTCCGCGTCATGATGCTCGAAGATATCGACAGCCGATCAAGTTTCACGATTCCTAATCCCTAGATTCGCACATGCCACTACCAATTGACCGCGCGGCGATGCCGCGACTCGAAGCAGATGCCGTTGCATCGCTGAAGCTTATCAATGTTCCCAGTGATCACATGTTCATCGCCGAGTACTCGCATGGAGAGTGGCGTAAAGCCCGCATCCAGGCCTACCGACCGGTGCCGTTTTCACCTCTTGCCTTGGGTCTGCACTATGCGCAGATCGTCTTTGAGGGTATGAAGGCCTATCGAATGCAGGATGGTCGCATCGGTGTGTTCCGCACGCCGCGGCACCAGGAGAGATTTACGATCTCTCTGGAGCGGATGCTCATGCCGCCGGTGCCGGCCGAGCTCTTCGCCGAAGCGATCCACACGCTGGTGGATGTCGATCGCCAGTGGGTGCCGCCGGGACCTGATGCGTCGTACTACATCCGACCTTTTGTGATCGCCACCGAGGAGCGCATGGGTCTGAAAGCGGCCGATGAGTTCTCCTTTATGGTCGTCGGCGGACCGTTCAAGCCTGTCTATACTCGCCCCCTTCGCGTCAAGGTCGAGCGGGAGTTCACACGTGCAGCGCCCGGGGGCACAGGGTATGCAAAATGCGCCGGTAACTATGCGGCAGCCATGTATCCGACCAAGCTTGCGCAGGATGCCGGATTCGATCAGGTGATCTGGACCGATGCCAAGCAGCACGACCACGTAGAAGAGTCGGGAACAATGAATCTGATGTTCTTCATTGATGGCGCGCTGGTGACGCCTCCGACGGGCGACACCATTCTCAAGGGTGTTACACGTGAGAGCGTGATTCAGATCGCCCGCGATCTCGGCTACGACGTCATCGAACGACCGATCTCCGTGGAAGAACTCACCGAGGGGATCCCGAGCGGACGGGTGACCGAGGCCTTCGGCGTAGGCACGGCAGCTTCTGTTGCTCCTATCGCCACAATCTCTGTTGATGGAACGGACTATCAGCTGCGGGTGGATGATGACTGCCGGATGTTTGCCCTCAAAAGCAGGCTTAATGACATTCGTTTTGGACGCGTGGAGGATGTGCACGGGTGGATGACGATCGTTGACGGGATCGCCCGGTAAACTGCGCAGGTATCTCTTCGTGACCGCTGAGTCGACATCGCCGCTCATCCTTCCACTGCAGTACGTCAAAGGCGTTGGGCCCCGTCGTGCCGAGGCGCTTGCCAAGGAAGGGATCGTCAGCTACGCCGACGCCATTTACAACGTCCCGAGAGCCTATGTCGACCGCACGGCTGCCGAGAACATCGCGCAGCTTCGCGAGCGCTACCGCGCGCCTGACCTCTGGTCAGGGGATGTTTCACACGCCGTCAAGGTCACGGCGCAGGTCACGCTCGTCGGCACGGTCACGCGACTCGAGCAGCGCACCGTTGGCAAGGGGCGCAACATGCTCGTGGCAGTTCTTGGAGACGATTCCTCGGCCACGCTGCAGCTGATCTTCTGGAGTGGCCTGACCTACTACGGAAAGGTTCTCAAAGCAGGATCAACATATGTGGTGCACGGCGTGCCGCAGTACGATCCGAAGTGGGGCACGCTAAGCATGCACCATCCCGAGATCGAAGAAGTGCATCCGGAAGAGATCGAGCAGTACCGAGCCGGAAGCATCCTTCCACGCTATCGCATGACGCAGGGGTTGAAGTCCGCCGGACTGACCATGCGACACCTTCGTGCCGTTGCCGAGCATGCATTGGAAAGGGGCTTGGGGCTGATCGATGATCCGGTTCCGGGTGATCTGCGCCGTGCGCGCCGGCTCATGCCGCAACACGATGCATTGCGGCAGCTGCATATGCCGGATTCACTCGATCAGATCGAGCTGGCAAAGAGCAGCATGAAGTACGAAGAGCTTCTGGTCTTCGAAACCCATCTAGCAGCGCGGCGCGCCTCACGTAAGCGACCCGAGAGAGGCCTGCCAATGCAGGCCCAGAGTCCACGAGCTCGCGCCGTCATCGACGCGCTTCCGTATGAGCTCACGGCTGCCCAAAAGCGGGTCATCCGCGAGATCGTGGGCGACATGACATCGGGAACGCCGATGAATCGGCTGCTTCAGGGTGACGTCGGCTCGGGCAAGACCATTGTTGCGCTGCTGTGCATGCTCAGCGCTATCGACAACGGCTACCAGACGGTTCTGCTGGCACCCACAGAGATCCTTGTTGAGCAGCACTATCACAGTCTGACCAAGCTTCTGAGCAACGTCGACGGCATAAAGGTAGCGCAGCTTGTCGGTGCGCAGCGCAGTGTGGCGCGGCGCCATGCCCACGAGATGATCAGCAGCGGGCAGGCGCAGATCGTCGTCGGAACGCATGCCCTGTTCGAGGCTGATGTGAACTACCACAAGCTTGGTCTGATCGTCATCGACGAGCAGCATCGTTTCGGGGTTGCCCAGCGCAAGGAGCTCCGGCGCATGGGGCAGATGTCCCATGGTGGTCAGCCCCGTACCCCGCATATACTCGTCATGTCAGCCACACCGATCCCGCGCACGCTGGCCATGACGTTGTATGGCGATCTTGATGTTTCGGTGATCGATCAGCTGCCGGCCAATCGCAAGCCGATCGTTACGCGACTGGTATTCGAATCATCGCTGGCCGAAACGTTCAGGTTCATCCGCGCTGAGGTCGGCCGCGGACGTCAGGCCTATATCGTGTATCCGCTGGTTGAGAAGAGCGAAAAAGTGCAGGCAAAGAGTGCGGTAGAGCATTTTGAATGGCTGCATAACGAGGTGTTTCCAGACCTGCGCGTTGGGCTGCTGCATGGACAGATGATCTGGGATGAGAAGGAAGAGATCATGCGTGCGTTTCTTCGTCGAGAATACGACGTACTCGTGTCGACCACGGTGATCGAAGTCGGCATTGATGTTCCCAACGCCACCGTCATGCTGATTGAGAACGCCGAGCGGTTCGGGCTGTCCCAGTTGCATCAGCTCAGGGGGCGGGTAGGGCGCGGAGCCGACCAGTCATATTGTTTCCTTGCAACGAAGGATCACTTCCGCTATCAGGTCACCCGCACGTCGGCTGCGGATGAGATGATGGCAGCCGTGGTGCGCCTGCGGACCATGGAGCAGACAACGGACGGCTTTAAAGTGGCCGAGGTCGACCTTCGTCTTCGCGGTCCGGGCGACGTGATGGGTACGCGCCAGTCGGGCATCCCGGAGTTTCGCTTTGCCGATCTGGTAGGGGATGCAGAGATCATTGCCCAGGCACGAGCCGACGCTCACGCCATTCTCACAGCCGATCCGCACCTGCGCTCTGCGCAGCACCAGGCGCTGCGCACTGAAGTGCTGAAGATGTTCGACGAGGGCGGCTTGATCACCGTGGCGTAGTTTTGCGCTTATGTCATCGAGCCCCCTCAATAGCGACCACCTCAACGTTAACGAGATATTCACTTCGGTGCAGGGCGAGGGCACCCGAGCCGGCATGCCGTGCCTGTTCATTCGCCTGCAGGGATGCCGCCTACGATGTGTCTGGTGTGATACGCCATATGCGCTTGATCATCGCCAGCAGGAGCGGCTGATGACGCCGGAGGATGTTTACGCTGAGGTCGAGAAAGCCGGCATCCGATTTGTTGAGTTCACCGGTGGCGAGCCCCTTGAGCAGCCGGCGGTGTTGCCGGTGATGCAGCAACTTTGCGATCGAGGATACACGGTGGCGGTTGAGACCGGGGGACACGTTGATGTCTCGTCGGTTGATCCGAGGGTGATCTGCATTGTTGACGTGAAATGTCCAGACTCAAAAATGTCCTCGCTGAATCGACTCGAAAATCTCGATGCACTTCGGCCCCATGATGAAGTAAAGTTCGTTATCGCTTCGCGAGCGGACTACGAATATGCCCGCGAGGTGGTGCAGCGGTATGACCTTGAGCGTCGCGTCGCGGCCGTGCTGATGTCCTGCGTCTTCGACGCACTTGCATTCGTCACGCTCGTCGAGTGGATCCTTGAGGACAAACTCGATGTGCGCTTTCAGCTGCAGATGCACAAGTTCATCTGGTCTCCACAGACTCGCGGAGTATGACGTGAGAGTCTCTCAATGGTCGAGCGCCGTGGCACTGCTTGCTGCATTTCTGACGTGTCCGACTCACGGGGCGACGCATCGTCTCAGTCAGCTCGACACAGCTGGTAAAGCCCCCTGGCCACATCCGCAGTGCAATTCTGCGGCTGACGACTATGCGCCGGCATTGGATATTGATGCTCGATCGATCCTGTTCACCTCAGAGCGTGCAGGAGTCGCGCAGACCTATCAGTGCTCGGCATCGGGAGCTGTTATGATCCTGGAGGGAACATTCAATCGACCCGGAATGGCAAGGGCCTTTGCCAGCATCACAGCGCAGGGCTCCGGAGTGGCCACGGTATATCGTTCCGGCGAGCGCCAGTCCTATGCTTCCATCGTTCATGTGGTGCGTACCTCGGCCGGACTCGACGAAGGTGCGCCACTTGATCGGGTCAACGGGTCCTTTTTTGCGGCCCAGGCAACGATCTCTCCCGATCAGTCACGCATCGTCTACGTGTCTGACAGGGAAGGGGGCGCGGGTGGACTCGACATCTGGATGATCGAACGTCGAATCGACGGTACGTGGTCCGAACCGCAGCATGCCGGAGAGTCCATCAACTCGCCGGGGGATGAGCTGACGCCCGTGCTGGTCTCGCCTGACACGCTGTTGTTTTCGTCTGATGGAATGGGTGGTGCCGGTGGCCACGACGTGTACATGTCGATCAATCGCGCTGGACGCTGGGGCGATCCGATACCGGTGACGCCGCTTAATTCCGCATGGAACGACACCGACGCCACGCGTCTACCCGATGGCACACACATGTTCTCCAGCGACCGCCCGGGCGGTCGCGGTGGACTCGATATCTGGATTTGGAAGCCCGAGTAGGGGGCTTAGCGTGCTGACCAGCGCTTGGCTGTTTGGACCATGCCCGGCACTGCTTGGACCGGCGTTCCGAGGAAGCCGCCAAGGATACCAAGGTCGATCACGGCGGCCTTCTGCTCCATCTTCACGACGCCGATCTTCTCGGCAAACCAATAGACGCGCTCGAGCTTGATCGGCAGCGGAATCGACGTTGGGCCGGCTGCGAGATAGAGCGTCGCATTCATGTCGATCTGGACCTTCTTGGTCTTAAGTGTCTGGTTATTCAGCGTAACCGTTTCTTCGCCAAGAGACTTGCCGGTGAAGTTCAGCGTACCGGAGGCCTTGTACTGTGCCATGCCCGGCAGGTCGAACGGGAGCACAGTGTCCTTCAGGGCCGTCCACGTAGAGTTGCCAAGATCGCAGATGACCATGTCCTTGCGACCCAGGTCAAGCGGGATCTGCTGGATGGAATAGCGCAGACGGAAGCTCTGCGTGATCTTACCACCAAGTTGAGTTACCGTGACGGTGTCGGTTGGCTGGCCGTTGACATAAACGTAGGACTCAGTCTTGGACAGCGGCAGCTTTTTTGATGGATTCGTCTCATCGATGCCCTCACCCGTCTGCGAGCTGAACACAACCGTGCTGTCATCCGGTGCTGGTTGCTCGGTGGTCTGCTTGGTTGCAGCGTCAATGGCAACATTCACATTTGAATTGATGACGTAGGCACCGTTGACCGTGTGCACGTAGGTGCCGAACGAAGGGGTGTCGGGTGAGGTTGGCTCATCCGAGCACGAAACAAGGGCCAGAGTGAGTGCGGCGAGACCGAGGGTGGTGAGTGAGCGCATGAGATACTCCTGCCGTAAGGCATTAAAAGGGGGATGCCGACTAAGTTGTAATGACGGAGCGGAGGGCGAGGGACTCGAACCCCCACAGGATCTCTCCCGGCTGTTTTCAAGACAGCTGCAATACCATTATGCGAGCCCTCCGTCGCGAGAGCGATGCGAATCTACGAAAATGTCTCGGCTCACTCCACGGTCCGGTCGAACCCATTTTCCGGACGTCCAAAGTTCGCCGCGTCAACTCCGAGGAAGGTGATAACGGATGTGGCAAAGATCTGTTGTTTCGTTGCCGGAGAAAGATCTGTCATCATCTCAATAAAGCGACCATGCTCGAGGTCACCCAGCGGGAAAGGATAGTCCGTTCCATAGGCGATCTTCTCTGGTCCGATCAGCGCCAGGAGGTAACGTAACGCATCGGCGTTGTGCGTGATCGAGTCGACCCAGAATCGGCCGATATAGCTTACCGGATCCTGCACGCCATTGATGGCGCAGAGGTCCGGGCGGGCGTGGTATCCGTGAGAGATACGCCCGATGGTGAACGGGAAGGAGCCCCCTGCATGAGAGAACATTACCTTCAGGTTCGGAAAACGGTCAAAGACACCGCCGAAGATCATTGACGTCATGGACAACGTGGTTTCGGCAGGCATGCCCACAAGCCACTGCTGGAAGTACCGGGTTGTTCGGTCGGATCCCATCATCTCCCACGGATGAACGAAAATGCCGGCCCCGAGTCGTTCGGCCTCAGCCCAGAAGGGATCGAGTGATCGGTCGTCGAGATTCATGCCATTGATGTTCGTGCCGATCTCGATGCCGGGCATCTTCAGCTCGAGTATGCAGCGTCGCATCTCGCTGATGGCCATTTCGACGTCCTGCATCGGTACCGTGCCCAGTCCGATGAAGCGCCGCGGATGCTGCTCGATTACCGATGCCAGGTGGTCGTTCAGGAACCGTGACCAGTCGAGTGCGTCCTTGGCCGGGGCCCAGTAGGAGAACAGCACCGGGACCGTGCAGAGCACCATTGCGTCCACGTGATGCGCGTCCATGTCGCGAAGGATGGCCAGCGGGTTCCAGCAGTTCTCGTCGATATCTCGGAAGAACACACCGTCATCGCGCATCATGCGCGCTTTGCCGGGCGCGTAATGATCGAGCCAGATGAAGCCGCCATAGCCATAGCGCTCTTTCAGCGATGGCCAGCGTTCGGGTAGAATGTGGGCGTGGGAGTCGATCTTGAGCATCGACGTTAGACCTTGGCAGGGGGCTCGATGACCGTTCCGCACTTCTTGCAGGTGCGGTGATCCGTGCTCGACCAGAAGCGTTCGAAGATCGGTGGCAGCTGAGTAACGATATCGGTTAGCGGCAGAAATTCTTCGTAGAGCTTTGTCCCGCACGACTCGCAGAACCACATGAATGCGTCGAGTTCGGCTTTCTCACGTTTGCGTTCCACAACCAGTCCGACCGTGTTGGCTGGACGCTGCGGGGAGTGCGGCGTGCGAGGCGGCAGCAGGAACATGTCGCCTTCCTTGATATGCATGTCGCGCGGTACGCCGTCGTCAATGACCTTTACGGTGACGTCTCCCTCAAGCTGGTAGAACAGCTCTTCCCCTTCATTGTAATGGTAATCCTTACGGGCATTTGGCCCGCCCACGATCATGACGATGAATTCCGTGTCCTCGTAGACCTTTGCATTCCCGACCGGTGGTTTGAGCAGGTGACGGTGCTCGTCGATCCACGTTTTCAATGGAAATGGGGCTCGGATGGCCATGTGGGGTCCTTTCGGAGTTGGTAGCTTTGCGGCAACAAAGCTACAAATCGGAGCGCATCTCATGAATCTGGACATCACGGGGAAGACGGCACTGGTCTGCGGTGCATCAAAGGGTATCGGACGGGCAACGGCAATAGAGCTGGCCATGAACGGAGCAACGGTCGTGGCTCTGGCCCGAAGCGCAGACCTGCTGCGCACGGTTGTAGCTGGTCTGCCGACGCCCAGCGGCGCGAAGCACCACGCGCTTGCCGTCGACCTCGGCAATGAAACAGAGTACCTGACGGGTGTGCATAACGTTGTGGATATAGTTGGCCCTATCCACATCCTGGTCAACAACACCGCCGGTCCTGCAGCGGGTCCGCTGCGCAAAAGCTCTGTTGCTGATCTCATGCAAGCATTTGAAAATCATATTCTTGTAGCTCAACGCCTGATGTCAGCTCTCGTACCGCACATGGAGCGTGCCGGATATGGTCGAGTAATCAACATCGTTTCCACATCGGTGAAACAACCCATTGAAGGGCTAGGTGTCAGCAACACCATCCGCGGTGCAATGGCAAGCTGGGCCAAGACCCTGGCAACAGAACTCGGGCACGCCGGCATCACCGTGAACAACGTCCTGCCGGGTGCGACCATGACCGAGCGGCTTGAGGCGATCATTGACCGGAATGTGGCTTCCAGCGGACGTTCCCGCGACGAGGTTGTCAGCTCCATGGTGTCAGAGATACCGCTCGGGCGTTTTGCGCAACCTGAGGAGATCGCTGCCGCCGTGGCCTTCCTGGCCTCGCCGGCTGCGGGATACATCAGCGGCACGAGCATTCTGGTGGACGGAGGAAGAACCAAGGCTCTGAGCTGAGCCAGCGTGAGGCTATCCACACTATCCACAATTCGTGGATAACCTGTGTGCAAATCATCGCAGCCAGCCCCCTTTCCCACTTGCATCGGCCATAATTGTCCACTACATTTGTTCTTTCACTAACTCGTTGTGAATATGAATGGATATGTCCATTTTGCCCTTCGGGGACCGCAGCGATCAGGTGGCAAATCGAGGATTATCAACAGATGTGAATAACTGGCTAAAGTTATTCACGGATATGAGGATAGTGGTGGCCAAGCGAGCACGGCAACTGGACGTCAGAGCAAAGCCCGAACGGAGAACTTCCGGGCTGATGATCTGTCTGCTTGGACTACTGTTCCTGTCGTTTATGGCCACGCAGTGGAAGGACCGTCAGCGAATCGCGGACGTCAACATCATGGGTGCCACGGGGCTGAGTCGTCTTTCGGTGCAGCGGGCGGTGGATTCTCTGCGTTACCGCCGGGCAAAGTCCATTACCTTGGCCTCGATCCGCCAGAGCGTCGAGCAGATTCCCTACGTGCGCAAAGCCTCGGTATACTTTTCGGGTGTACGTGACCTGTGCGTAGACGTTGTTGAGCGGCTGCCCGTGGCGCACGTGCTGCAGTCTGGGGGCGTGTTGCGGTACGTCGACGACCAGGGTACGGTGCTTCCCGTTGTTCAGGAGCGCACGGCACATAACGTCCCGATGCTCCACGGAACGCGTGGATATGTTCTGTCGGAGTCAGAAGTGCGCTCGCTGACGTCGCTGCTGAATCATGCGGCGCGCGCATTGGATCCGAGACTCTATCAATCGATCTCTGAGCTCACGTATGACCGGCGCTCACGGACGGTCGACGTGATCACTGATGATGCCACATGGCATCTCGGCGGCATCGGGTCGGATCGGGCCACGGAGGCGCTGGCGGACATGAACGTCTTCTGGAAAGATGCATCCGCCTCACTTCGTCTTGCACATGTACGTGAGGTTGACCTGCGCTGGCGCAATCAAATCGTGCTGCGGTACCGCGCTGAGCGGCCACAGACATCAAGCGGGGGGGCAAGGGTATGAGCAAGCAGACGATCCATGCCGGTCTTGATATCGGATCTACCAAGGTCAGCGCGATCGTGATGTCGCGGGATGCCGACTCGGGTGCCATCGAGGTCATCGGTACCGGCGTTGCCGAATGCGACGGACTCAAACGCGGCGTTGTGAGCAATATCAACAAGACCGCAGAGGCCATCCGCGCGGCGGTCGACCGCGCCGAGCAGACAAGTGGGTATCAACTTGGGCCGGTCGTAGTTGGGATAAGTGGCGAGCACATCAGCACGTTCAATACTCGCGGTATTGTGACAACCCGAACGTCGGAGATTTCCGAGAGCGACGTCAAGCGTCTGCATGACGAGCTTTCGCAGGTGCACGTCACGCCGGACCGGCGCATTCTGCATGTGATTCCGCAGGACTATCTCATCGACGGACAGGATGGGATCTCTGATCCTCTCGGAATGAGCGGACGGCGTCTCGAGGCAAACGCCCTGGTGATCACGGCCAGCTCGTCAGCCGTCGACAATCTGTACAAATGCGTCGAACGGGCCGGACTGCACGTCGACGCCGTGGTGCTGCAATCGATCGCCAGTTCCTACGCCGTTCTCGATGAGGCGGAGCGGGAAGTCGGCGTGGCCCTGGTCGACATCGGCGGTGGCACCACTGATATGGCCATCTACAAGGACAATGTTCTTCGCTATGTGAGTGTTATCGGCATTGCCGGTCAGCGCGTCACCGATGACATTGTTGCTGTACTCGGCATCCGCAATACCGACGCCGAAAGTATAAAGCTCAGCTACGGTCATGCGATCAGTGAAAGCATCCTGCGAGACGAGCATTTTCAAGTCCCCGGCATCGGTGGACGCACGCCAACGGAGGTGTCGAAGTCAATACTCTGTCAGGTGATCGAACCTCGGATGGAAGAGATCTACGACTTCGTTCTGTCGCGCATCCACGAGTCAGGCATGTCCCACCAGCTGGCCGCCGGTGTTGTCCTTACGGGCGGGTGTACCGAGCTGTATGGCTCGGAGCAGCTGGCGCAGCGGACCTTCCGGCTGCCGGTCAACAAGGGACTTCCGCGCGGCTTCGGCAATGACGGTTTTGCCCGTGAGGTGACCACGCCATCCCGGGCAACAGCCATCGGGCTGGCACTCTATGGAATCAAGCATCACCACGAATTCATCTCTGACTCACATGACGTTCAACCGACAATTCAAGCAGCGAAAGATGCGCCCCCTGCAGAACCTGCGGAGGTTCATGTTCATAAAAAGGGAGTCGTTCAGCGACTCAAAGACTGGTTTGAAAACTTCTGACTGGTTAACTTCACGAAACATGACTGATTTCCGGGGGGAATGATGGCTATTGAGTTAGATGTCTCATCTCTGACGTCTGACGCACGCATTCGCGTGGTCGGCGTAGGCGGCGGTGGCGGCAATGCAGTCCGCACCATGATCGCCCGTGGACTCGATGGTGTCGAGTTCGTCGCAGCAAATACTGACCGCCAGGCTCTGCTGAGCAATCCAGCTGGCATCAAGCTTCAGCTTGGCAAGGATGTCACGCGCGGTCTTGGAGCCGGAGCCGATCCCAACAGGGGGCGAATGGCCGTTGAGGAAAGCCTCGACGATGTGCGCGAAGCCCTTGAAGGCAGCGACATGATCTTTGTGACCGCCGGTATGGGCGGAGGCACGGGGACTGGAGCTGCGCCGGTCATCGCACGTATCGGTCGTGAGATCGGTGCTCTCGTTGTGGGCATCGTGACGAAGCCCTTTAACTACGAATCCAAACGACGCATGGCCGTTGCCGAGAACGGCATTAAGGACCTGCGCGAGCATGTTGATGCGCTCATCGTCATCCCCAATCAGCGGATTCTGACGGTGGTAGACAGGGACGTAACGTTTGCCAATGCGCTCATGATGGTTGACAACGTTCTGTACAATGCTACCAAGGGCATTGCTGATATCATCTCCGGTGTTGGGTACATGAACGTCGACTTTGCCGACGTCCGCACGGTAATGTCGGGCATGGGCGACGCGCTCATGGGCATTGGCCGCGCCAGTGGCGAGCATCGTGCCATTGAGGCAGCTCAGAATGCACTGAATTCTCCGATCCTCGAGGGCATGTCGATCTTCGGCGCTCAGGGGCTGCTCGTCAATGTGACAGGGGGCTCGGGCATGACCATGTTCGAGGTCAGCGAAGCCGTTGCCGCCATCGAAAAGGCCGCCGGCGATGAGGTAAACCTCATCCACGGTGTGGTGATCGATGAACGCATGGAAGACGAGATCGCCATCACGGTAGTGGCCACGGGCTTCCACCGTCAGCAGGAAGAAAAGAAAGCGACTGTTGTTCCCGTCGCAGCTCCTATGGCCGGACCCGTTATCGAGATCGTCCGTCAACAGCCAGAACGCGATGTTGTCGTAGAAACGCCCACACCATCGCCAGCTCCAGCTGCTCCTTCCGCATCCGACATTGATGTCAACGACATCAACGTACCAACATATCTGCGTCGTCAACGCGAACGTGATCAAGACCATCGCCAGACCGGGATGCCCCACACGGAGCCCCCTTCTTCAGGCTCGGTGCCCGTAGCGGCCCCCGATCCATCGCAACCACAGATGCGCCGCGCTGCCGCTGGCAGTCAACCAGCGTTTCTGCGGAAAATCATGGACTAGGAAGAGAAGTACGGAA
>DNLG01000049.1:23186-26332 GCA_003488525.1 Bacteroidota bacterium
CTTCGGTACTTCGGTACTTCGGTAATTGGTTTAGACTCCAACATGCGATGTGATGGCTGTGCTCTGGAGCGCCATGGCAAGCAGGAGGATCAACAGGTGCATGACTCACCTCATTGCTGGTTCGTGTTCTCGGACGCGACGCAAAAGAAGCATTCCCACGATCAGAAATACGATCAGTGACAGCAGCGCGTAGCGGTAGCTGTTGCTCATCGACAGGACGATTCCGAAGGTCAGGGGGCCGAACCACGACGTTCCCTTGTCGCTGATCTCGTAGAGCGAGAAGTACTCTGCTTCTCGTCCATGAGGGATGAGCTTTGAGAACTGCGACCTGCTGAGGGCCTGTGAGCCCCCGAGGACTATGGCAATGACTACGGCCAGCACATAAAACCACGAGCCCGATGCGGGCATGAAGTAGGCGAAGATCAGTGCGGCGGCCCAGCCGATAAGGCTGATCGTGATGGCGCGCATGGTGCCGACGCGTACAGCCATCTTTTCGAACAGCAGCGATCCGCCGATGGCAACAAACTGCACCAGCAGGATGGCCTGCGTGAGCACGTCGAGCCCGAGTCCGAGCTCCTGACTACCATAGACGCTGGCCATGGAGATGACGGTCTGGATGGCCTCGTTGTATAACACGTAGGCAATGAGAAACCGGGCGGCCTGAGGATGCTGTCGGATGTGCCGAAGCGTGTCACGAAGCTGCGTGACTGCTGCGCCGACGCGCACCGTACCGACAGTGCGGCGAATGCCCGCCAGCAAGACCAGAGGAACGATCGTAAAGGCAGCCCACCAGAGTCCGGTACTGGCAAGGATCATCCTGATCGTCCACGACTTCTCATCACCGGTCGATGCAGTCTTGAACCACAGCAGATGCAGCAGTAGCGCCAGGCCCCCGCCAAGGTACCCGAAGGCCCATCCGCGTGAAGAGATCTTGTCGCGCTCATTCTCCGTGGCAAGGTCATTGAGAAAGCTGTTGGCAACAACAATGCTCGCCCCAAAACTTGCGTTTGCGATGATAAACAGACCAGCGCCTGTGAGATAGGATGTCGCGTCGTGCTGAACAAAAAACAGGGCACTCGTTGCCCCTGCTCCAATGAACGCCGTGAGCGCAAGCAGCTGAAGTTTGCGATGGGAGGCATCGGCAATTGCTCCCACGATGGGCAGCAGCAATAGTTGCATGACCACGGACGCCGATACGCAGAACGAAAACCACGAACCGGGATGAAGCGCAAGACCGAGAACGTTCAAGTGACCATTGACGGCTGCATGCTCGGCAACCGACGTCAGGTACGGTCCGAAGAACACCGTGACGACCGATGTGGTAAAGGCACTGTTGGCGAAATCATAGAAGTACCAACCGGTGCGTTGTCGAGCCAGCGTAGACATGGGCCGAATATACGTTCTTCGCTGTGCCGCCGTGTGCCCCTAAATTGCAGGTTCATCATTGTAGGACATACCAATGCACGTGCTTGGACCAAGCAAGAATTTTCTGGCGATCGAATCGGAGCATTCGACTCTCGAAGCGGCCAAGATCGCTATCGTTTCAGCCCCCTACGAACACACGGTCAGCTATGGCGGAGGAGCCAAGCACGGCCCCAAGGCCATCGTAAAGGCCAGTGCCTATGTGGAGTTCTATGATGACGAGACCGATCGCGAGCTGTGCTTCGACAAAGGCATCGCCACGCTATCGCCGATCAAGTTCGGCAAGGCCGTCGATCGCGCGGCGCTGGACATGATCGAGCAGCAGGTTGACGCGCTCCTTGAGATGGAGAAGTTTGTTGTGACGTTAGGGGGCGAGCACACGATCTCGACCGCGCCGATTGCCGCTCACTACAGGGCATTTCCCAAGATGAGCGTTCTGCATTTCGATGCGCACTCGGACCTTCGGCACGAGTATCAGGGTTCTGCATGGTCACACGCGTCCTTCATGGCGCGCGTTGCCGAGTTCTTTCCCACCAAGCGCATCACCCAGGTAGGCATCCGCGCACAGTGCATCGAAGAGGCGCAGTTTATCCGCGAAAAGAAGATCAACACCTTTTATGCTTCGGCCATCCGGCGGGGCCTGCACGGCGTCAACTGGCAGAAGAGTGTTGTCGACACGCTAGCCAAGGACGTTTACATTACGTTCGATGTTGACGTGTTCGATCCGGCGATCATGCCGGCAACAGGGACGCCGGAACCTGACGGACTTCTTTACAGCGAGACCATCGACGTTATTCGTGCCGTCATCGCCAGTGGACGTCGAATCGTTGGCCTTGATGTTGTCGAGCTTGCGCCGATGAAGGGGCTTTCACATCCCGACCTGACGACGGCGCGGCTGATCTACAAGATCCTTAACCTGGCATTCACATCACCAGCAAAGAAACAATGAACCTCCGCGAAGAAATTGAGCGGCTCTATGCACTTGACCCCACAGAGCTGAAGTACGACCCCATGGTAACGGATGTGTGTGCAGAGATCGTGCGTGCCCTCAACCACGGCGAGATACGCGCCGCTGAGCCCCTTGAAGGTGGCTGGCGCGTGAACATGTGGGTCAAGCACGGCATCCTGCTGCTGTTCCGCATGGGATCGATGGCAGATATGTCCACCGACGACAACTTCCGCTTCTTCGACAAGCATACTCTTCCAACCAAGCGCATCTCGCTTGATGATAACGTGCGAATCGTGCCGGGAGGATCATCCATCCGCAGCGGAGCCTACCTCTCTCCGGGCGTTATCTGCATGCCTCCGATGTACATCAACATCGGTGCGTGGATCGGCCCGGGAACCATGATCGACAGTCATGCTCTTGTGGGAACGTGTGCGCAGATCGGCGCACGCGTGCATGTGAGCGCTGCGGCGCAGATCGGCGGCGTTCTCGAGCCGGCCGGGGCACGTCCGGTGATCATCGAAGATGATGTGATGGTAGGGGGCAACTGCGGTGTGTACGAGGGCGTGCGTGTGCGACAGCGTGCCGTGCTCGGCAGCGGTGTGATCCTGAACGCTTCGACACCTGTGTATGATCTTGTGAACAACACCATTCATCGCAATACGGACGATCAGCCCCTTGAGATTCCGGAAGGAGCTGTCGTTGTGGCCGGCTCGCGTGCCGTACAGAACGACTGGGGGCGCAGCCACGGACTGGCCGTGAGTACGCCACTGATCGT
>DNLG01000049.1:26555-33705 GCA_003488525.1 Bacteroidota bacterium
TTCGTGCAGGAGCTTGCACGTTTCGTTCACTCGCGTATATTCGCACCGTTATGTTGATCATCACTCGCCAATCCGTCTCACGTGCCAGCGTCATGCAAAGCTGTATGATGTGTATGTGTATGTGTATGCACGAGGTGGAGTGGTGTTGTTGATACGACAGTAAGAACTGCAATTTTCAAGCGCCATTCCTTCACGGGGATGGCGTTTTTCGTTTCAAGAGTTTGATACCGATACGTCTCCCCACAACATCCGGAGACGTTATGTCAAAGCCCCTTCATTTCGACACACTGCAGGTTCACGCTGGCTACAGCGATGTCGAACCGGCATCGCGCTCGCGTGCCGTGCCTCTCTATCAGACAACATCCTATACGTTCAGGGATGCGCAGCACGGGGCCGACCTGTTTGCTCTGCGTGAGTTCGGCAACATCTACACACGCATCATGAATCCCACTACCGACGTGTTCGAGAAGCGCATTGCCGCTCTCGAAGGCGGGGTGGCTGCGGTGGCAACTGCCAGCGGCCAAGCGGCGCAATTCCTCGCATTGCACACCCTTGCGTCGGCAGGCGATAACATCGTGTCCTCGTCATATCTCTACGGCGGGACAGCCAATCAGTTCAAGGTTGCGTTTCGTCGGTTGGGAATAGAGGTGCGATTCGCCGATGGCAATGATCCCGAGTCATTTCGTGCTCTGGCCGATGATCGGACCAAGGCGTTCTACGTCGAGACGATCGGAAACCCTGGCTTCAGCGTTCCGGACTTCGGGGCGATCAAGAAGATCGGTTTGGAGTTCGGCGTTCCGCTAGTTGTTGACAATACGTTTGGTGCTGCGGGGTACGTTGCCAGACCCATCGAATATGGCGCAGACGTCATTGTGGCATCAGCCACCAAATGGATCGGTGGTCATGGAACTGCCATTGGTGGAGTTATCGTCGACGCAGGCACATTCAACTGGGCCAACGGAAGATTCCCGCAGTTCACTGAGCCGAGCGAGGGTTATCATGGGCTGCGATTCTGGGACGTCTTCGGCACGGACGGCCCCTTTGGCAACATTGCGTTTGCCATCCGCGCGCGTGTTGAGGGGCTGCGTGATCTTGGACCTTCACAGAGTCCATTCAACTCCTGGCTGCTGGTTCAGGGTCTTGAGACACTTTCTCTGCGTGTGCAGCGGACGATGGACAATGCGCTCGCAGTAGCGCAGTGGCTGCAGAGTCATCCAGAAGTTGCCGTCGTGTCCTATCCCGGACTCCCGACAAATCCACATCATGAACTCGCAAAGCGATATCTGCGCAATGGCTTCGGTGGAGTTCTTTCGTTCGAGCCAACAGGTGGTGCCGACAGGGCCAAAGCAGTGATCGATTCGCTCGAGTTGTTCTCGCACGCCGCTAACGTCGGGGATGCAAAGTCACTTGTCATTCAGCCATCGCTGACGACGCATCAGCAGCTTGGAGCCGAGGCGCAGAGCGCCGCCGGCGTTACGCCGGGCCTTCTTCGATTGAGTATAGGAATCGAACATGTCGACGATCTCATCGCCGATCTGGATCAGGCGCTTCGGAGGTCGAGATGAATGTGTTCGTGGATGAGCAGCCATTTGTGCTCGAGAGCGGAAACACGGTACGTGGACTCACCGTGGCGTACCACACGTACGGAACTCTACGCAATGATGGCGATAACGTTGTGTGGATTTGCCACGCCCTTACCGGAGATAGTGATGCAGCGCAATGGTGGCGCGGTCTTGTCGGGCCCGGATGCCTCCTCGACACCGAACGATTGTTTGTGGTTTGTGCCAACGTTATCGGATCCTGTTACGGTAGCACGGAGTTCGATGACGCGATGGGAACGGTCGTCACAATTCGCGATCAGGTGCGGGCCTTTATCCGCCTTCGTCACCACCTGAAGCTGACGAATATCCGATTGTTGATCGGAGGCTCCATGGGTGGGCAGCATGTTCTCGAATGGGCTGTTCACGAGCCTGCGGTTATCGAGCGAATTGTCCCGATCGCGACCAGTGCGCGTCATCTACCGTGGGTCGTTGCGTCGAATGCTGCGCAGAGGATGGCTATTGAAGCGGACAGCACATTCTATACCGCTCTGCCCGGTGCCGGCGCTGCAGGACTGGCAGCTGCACGAGCCATGGCAATGCTCATGTACCGCACGCCACTGCAATACTCTCTCACTCAGCGCTCGGAGGATGAACGAATCTCAACGTATCCCTCCGAGTCCTATCAGCGCTATCAGGGCAGAAAGCTGGTTGAGCGGTTTAATGCCCGCGCGTATTACGTCTTAACCCGATCAATGGATAGCCACGACCTGGGCCGAGGTCGTGGCGGGGCCGGTGCCGTGCTGCGGTCAGTATCGGCTCAGACACTATCGATCGGTATCGATTCCGACCTGCTCTTTCCGGAACCGGAACAGCAATTCATTGCCGACATGGTCCCGCGTGGACAGTACCGTCGACTCCTCAGCTCAGCCGGACATGACGCGTTTCTGATCCACACCGAAAGGCTTTCAACCATCCTCCATAAATCGGGCATCATTCCATGACAACAACAGCTGCTTTACGAATTGGCCTGTTCGGTTTCGGTACCGTGGGCCAGGGACTGTACGATGTTCTCCGGCGCACGCCCTCATTACGAACAGAGATAGCACGCATCTGCGTGCGTGATCGCTACAAGCAACGCGCAGCACCCGCCCGAATGTTCACAATCGACCGTGATGAGATCCTTGATGATCCTGACGTTGACGTCGTGGTGGAGCTGATTGATGACCCTGAAGCGGCGTTTGACATTGTCTCCCGTGCTCTCGAAAGCGGCAAAGCGGTGGTGAGCGCAAACAAACGCATGATCGCTTCGAGGCTTCCGCAGCTGCTTGCGCTTCAGCATAGAACAGGCATGCCATTTCTTTACGAGGCCTCCACCTGCGGCAGTATACCCATCATTCGCAATCTCGAAGAGTACTATGACAACGACCTGCTTCAGTGCGTGAAGGCGATCGTCAATGGCACAACGAATTACATTCTCACTGCGCTGCATTCACCACAGTCGGGTGGCTATCATGAGGCCCTGGCGAATGCTCAGCGCCTTGGCTTTGCCGAGAGCGACCCAACGCTCGATGTTGAAGGATATGATGCGGCGTTCAAGACGACCATCATTGCTGCACATGCATTCGGTGTTGTCCTCAACCCATCGCAGGTTGTGCGCCGCGGGATCACGGCCGTAACACCATTTGATGTTTCGGTGGCTCAACAGCTTTCCTGTTCGATCAAGCTACTTTCAACCGTGCAGTTGCAGGGTGATTCGCTTTCCGTGCTGTCACTACCGGCATTCACGCCCAACGGTCAGCACCTGGCCACGATTCAACATGAAATGAACGCCGTTCAACTCACAGCTGCCTTTTCAGATGCACAGTTACTCGTCGGCAAGGGGGCCGGCGGGAGTCCGACAGCATCAGCAGTGCTATCCGATATCGCCGCGATCAGGCACTCCTACCGATACGAGTACAAAAGAATGCAGCAGCCTGTGCTGCCAAGGGTAGATCACGGCATCGTGGTGGGCGTATACGCCCGCGCCACGGAGACGATTCTGCGCGAGGTCCCATTTCGATCGATCGAGATCGATCACCGGAGTTCAGCAGGGAACTATGTGATCGGGCACGTTCGGCTTGATGAGTTACAACGCTGCACGGCGTTCCTGGACCCGACGGCATTCATCGCCATCATGCAGCAGAAATGATGCGCTGATGCTCAAGGCACGGAGTCGTGTTACCAAGACTGCGAGCGTGCCGGGATCTATGAGAGCGTCGGATCGCCCTTTTCGCGGTTGAGTCGAACGGCTTGCTTGACCATTGCCTCGAAGGCTTCGCGGCGGACGTCCTTGGCCGATCGCAGTGTCATGGTACGCATCATCGTCAGATCGCCAGAAAGCAATCCATCCGGGTCGCTCAATTCGGTGCCACGCCAGAACCCGAAGGTCACGTTATCCTTGTAGGCCTTGAAGAAGCATACAGGGCCGTTGGCGCTGAACACCGGCTGCGACCACATGATGCTTTCTTCGATATCGGGTGCTACGCCCTGGACGATGCTGCGAAGAGTCGCAAGCACTTCTTTCTGCCAGCCCTTGTGACCGTTCACGTACTGCTCAACCGTGGCGGCGCTGACGGGCACATACTGCGGTGCGTCTTCCTTCTGCTTCGGTGCATCGGTGTACTCGCCGCGTGTCTGCCGCCGATTCAGAACGGAGCCGCGGGAGGGCCGTTCCTTCTTTTCCTGTTTTGGCTGATCGCCGCGCTGCGGCTGGGCCGGTCGTGCAGGTTTGGTGCGTTCCTGCTGTTGACTTTGGCCCGGTGCCGCAGGAGCTCCCTGAGGAGCCTGGCTATCTCGCTGCTGGTCGCCTCCGCGGTTGCGGTTGCGACTGCGCCGACGATTTCTGCCGCCACGCTCGCCCCCTTCAGCCTGCTGACCGTCGGCTGCCTCGCCTGCAGGCGCGTCTGTCGGGCGTTCCTGCCGGGTGTCCGGACGATCGGGACGCCGCTCTGGTCGGCGTTCAGGCCGGTTGTCCGGACCCGACGGGGCCGATGGACGGTCCGGATGGGTACCCGAAGGGGCCGCGTCGGTAGGTTCCTGCGGAGCGCCCTCGCGAGGGCCATCGCCGGGACGACGTCCACGGCGACGGCGACGGCCTGAACGACCTTCGCGGTCGGGGCCGTTTTCAGAGGGCTGATTGTTTTGTGCTGGCTGCTGGTCGTCGGCGAGAGTCATTTGAATCGTTCAGAGGTGTCTGTTACGATGGACAAATATAGGGATGGGGTCGCAGGGGACTCCGAGTGACGTGTCATCCCTCAAAGGGATGATCACGCACGGCAGGAATCCGCATGCGAATGAGCTTCTCGATGTCACGCAGCGAATTGCGGTCTTCGGGCGTGGCAAGCGTTACGGCCACTCCGCTGCGACCGGCACGTCCGGTGCGACCAATGCGGTGGACGTATGTTTCGGCGGCTTCGGGCACATCGAAGTTGACCACATACGGAAGCTGAGCAATGTCGATACCACGAGCTGCGATGTCCGTGGCAACAAGTACGCGGGTACGGCCGGACTTGAAGTCCTGCAAGGCCTTCTGCCGTGCCATCTGCGACTTGTCTCCATGGATCGATGCAGCCTTCAGGCCGACCTTCATCAGGTCCTTGGTCACACGGTCGGCTCCGCGCTTGGTGCGGGTGAAGACCAGCACACTACCTTCGAGGTCTTCCTCAAGCAGGTGTGCCAAGAGGGCACGCTTGCGGTCGCGCTCGACGAAGTACAGACGCTGGTCGACCATCTCGGTTGTTGTGTTCTCGGGCGCAACGGCAACGTGAACCGGTTCGTTCAGAAGCGAATTGGCCAGGTCGCGGATCTCACGCGGCAGTGTTGCCGAGAAGAACAGCGTCTGACGCTGTGTCGGGATAAGCTTGACAACCTGGCGGATCGACGGCAGGAATCCCATGTCGAGCATCCGGTCGGCCTCGTCAAGCACAAACGTGTGAATATTCGACAGGTTCAGGGCGCGGTGTTCGACCACGTCGAGCAGACGGCCCGGAGTGGCAATGATGACATCAACGCCGCGGCGGATCTGTTCGATCTGCGGGCGAATGCTGACGCCTCCGAGCAGCACAACGCTGCGGACCTTCAGGCCCTTGGCATACGTGCGAAAGCTCTCGTCGATCTGAACGGCCAGCTCACGCGTCGGCGCAAGAATGAGCACGCGTGGGCCGCCCCGGAAGGGACCCTCGTTGTGCAGACGGTGAAGAATCGGCAGACCAAAGGCCGCCGTCTTTCCGGTTCCGGTCTGTGCGCATCCGAAGATGTCACGTCCGGCCATCACGACGGGGATTGCCTGCTCTTGAATAGGGGTGGGTTGGGTATACCCTGCAGCGAGAACGTTCTTCAGAACTGGTTCGCAAAGCTGCAACTCGGTAAAGGTCATAGACCTGTCCTCAAGTGGTGGATGATGATGAACCGGTCTCCATCTCTCGAGCCGAACTTATCGGCTTCAATGCAACCGTAATTCACCACAGCACCAGCAGGGAACGAGGGGGCACAGAGAAGAAAATCCGTGGTGCAATGAGCACCTTCTTGTTGCTCGGATCTCTCCGAGCGCGTCCTAGGACGCACAAAGATACGAAGAAGTGTGGATTCGCTGTGGAAAACGTCGGGTTACGAGCCCAATCGCAACCGGAGCTCCTGATCGATAGCGTCGAGAAACTCCTCAGTGTAGAGGTAGTGCTCACCGTGGTTGACCTTGTTGCCGTGGATGCAGACGGCCAGATCCTTGGTCATGCGACCGCTTTCGACGACGTCAACGCAGACCTGCTCGAGGGTCTGACAGAACTGCATGAGCTCGTGGTTACCGTCGAGCTTGCCGCGGAACTCCAAGCCCCTTGTCCAGGCAAAAATGGAGGCAATGGGATTCGTCGACGTCGGCTTACCCCTTTGATGATCACGATAGTGACGCGTCACGGTACCGTGCGCTGCTTCCGCTTCCATGGTCTTTCCGTCTGGCGTTACCAGGGTGGAGGTCATGAGACCGAGCGAGCCGAAGCCCTGTGCAACGGTATCCGACTGCACGTCGCCGTCATAGTTCTTGCACGCCCACACGAAGTTGCCGTTCCACTTCAGAGCCGCGGCCACCATGTCGTCGATGAGTCGATGCTCATACGTGATGCCAAGTTCGGCGAACGTTGCTGTAAACTCGTTGTCGAACACCTCCTGGAAGATGTCCTTGAATCGACCATCATACTTTTTCAGGATCGTGTTCTTGGTGCTGAGATACAGCGGCCAGCGCTTCATGACCGCCTGGTTCATGCAGGCGCGTGCGAATCCGCGAATCGATTCGTCGGTGTTGTACATGGCCAGTGCCACGCCATCACCCTTGAAGTTGTACACCTCGAATGATTGCGCTTGGCCACCATCTTCCGGTGTGAATGTCACGGTGAGTTTGCCCTTACCCTTGGTCACAAAGTCCGTTGCGCGGTACTGATCGCCAAAGGCATGACGTCCGATGCAGATCGGAGCAGTCCAGTTCGGCACCAGACGCGGCACGTTCCGACAGACGATCGGCTCACGAAACACCGTGCCATCGAGGATGTTGCGAATAGTGCCGTTGGGCGACTTCCACATCT
>DNLG01000049.1:33793-40211 GCA_003488525.1 Bacteroidota bacterium
ACATCTTCTTGAGCTTGAATTCCTCTACCCGCGCCTCGTCAGGTGTGATCGTGGCGCATTTGATGCCGACGCTGTACTGCTTGATCGCCTCGGCGGCATCGATCGTTACCTGATCATCCGTTGCGTCACGATGCTCGATCCCAAGATCGAAGTACTTGATGTCAAGCTCCAGGTAGGGGAGAATGAGCTTGTCCTTGATAAACTTCCAGATGATACGTGTCATCTCGTCGCCGTCGAGTTCGACGATCGGGTTCGCTACCGTGATCTTGGCCATTGTCTGCGTGAGGAATGATGAAAACAGTCGGACAAACTTACGGACTCAGAGCGTGCTCAGATGATCCGCGGCAGCTAATCCCGAGAGGGCTGCCCCCTCAATACGCGCTCCGCCGAAGGCATCACCGGCCAGCACGAGCGGTGGCCTGCTGTGCAGGGTGCTGAAAGGGGCAGGATGCTGCGTCGACGGCTGGGCAAAACGCCATCGGTGGATGACCGAGTGCACGATTTCCGACTTGATGTATCTCGCTGCTTCGTCGACCATGATGCGATGCGCTTCTTCGGGCTCTTCGATGTGCATTCGAGCAAACTCCGGCGTGCTGTGGATGGTAAGGCATGGTACCGGGGAGACGCCCTTTGCCGCATTGTCGGCCACCAGCGCAATACATGAACTTCCGGCAGGTCTGAACGGACCATCCGGCGGCAGACCGCTGGCAGAGGCAAGCGTGCACATAACGGCCATGCAGGGGTCGTACTCCAGGCGCTGCAGACTCTCGAGCTCATCGGGATGAACATCAAGATCAAGATTCTTCGCCAGGGCCAGAGCCTGTGGGATGGGTGCCGTTATCAGGCAGGCGTCAGCTGTTAGCACGGTGCCATCCTCGATCGAGATGTTCCATCCCGAATCGAAACAGCCGATAGACACAACGGTTGTTGAAAGGCGCACGTCAAGACCCCGTGCCAGATGCTTTGCCAGAGCGTTCATTGATGGTACACCGCGGTATCGGATGTGCGGCCCTCCATCATGCGTGGCAAACCATGGCGCAACGGCTCCCTGGCTGATCCACGTGTCAACGACGTTGATGAACCAATCGGAGCGTGCTGTGAGAAACTGAGCACCGTGGTCAAAAACCGCATCCTCCATGCGGCGCGTGGCCATGCGGCCGCCGACGCCACGTCCCTTGTCGAGAAGCATGACGTTTATCCCGCGTTCCTGCAGGATGTGCCCGGCGATCAGCCCGCTCATACCCGCGCCAATGATGATGACGTTCATCCGGCAAGTTAGGCACGCCGGAAGCTTCGCGGCTCAGGGGGCTTACATCGACAGCAGGCGGCTGACCTTGTTGCGACAGATCGTTTTGAGCTTGCTCGGGCTGACGATCGTTATCACATCCGCCCACGAGACGATCCACGAAACAAGCTCCGGCGAAAGAGGAGCCTCAAGTGTGAGGTCCATAGAGCCCCTTGCCCGACGTGTAACCCGTTGCGAAGGGTGCCATTCGCGCGAGGCGAAGAAGTCAGCCGCCGAGGCGTCAATGCGCAGGCGTATCGAATGCACATCGCCGTCGTACACTCCGAAGCGGGCTCGCTTGTACTTCCGCTCATCAAAGACATGGTGCGGCAGAGTAACGTCTTCGGCACGTTCGACATGATCAATGCGATCCACCGCTAGCGTGATGTACTGCTTGTGTGTCGGATGCCAGGCCGCTACGTAGAGTCGACCGGCATGGTTGATCATCCTGCAGAAGCTAACGACAAACGTCTTGGTCTGGCCGCCATGGATGGACCTATATGTCACGCGGTCCCAGTGCGGATCGGTAATGGCGAACACGATGCGGTCCATCACAGCATCGTCGATCGCGCTCGTATAGCGTCCGGGCGACACCTCGCTGACCACGTCCTGACGCAGAAAGACGTTTCCCGGAACTACCTTTTCGAGAGACTTCTCCAGACGTTCAACGTCCTTATGCACTCGCGTGTTGCGATACGCACCAAGAGCCCCCTTCAGCAGATGCAGCGAAAGGATCTCCTGCGAGGTAACGGCAAGGGGCTGAAGCCCACGGTATGACGTTGGGATGAACCAGCGCTGTTCACGCCCGCTGCGTTCCAATGTCACCGGTACTCCGGCTTCGGTTATTGACCGCAGATCGCGTTGTATCTGACGGCGTGTTACCGGCGGTACATCGGCATCGGATACAAGTCCGATGATTTCCTGTGTCGTGAGCTTGCGTCCTCCCGAGAGGATGGAAACGATCCGGACGCATCGGACGATCTGTGCTGACATTCCACGTGCCGTTGTAGAGTGATCGATCAAAAAGTGTAAGGTCGGTCTAAAATAGCGACATCATACGTCGCCCATCGCACCATATTGCGGTACCATTCAGTGCTGATCATCGGACGGTGCTCCCAAACGTCGTCGATGGTCATCGAGAGTGCTTGGACACTGTCAACGGCGCAGGCGGCATGGGTGCACAGCGCCGTTGGCATGTCTGAAAACGCGAACGGCACCCCAAAGGGGTGCCGGACAACGCGCTCAACAGTATTCTCGGTGTTGGGAACGGAACTAGCCGTTGAGCTGAATGGAAATGTTCGCGATCATGTCGTGGAACGATGTCCGCGAGCACAAATATCGGACGAAGTCAGCTGAAATCCATCTTCGCCATTTTTCCCCCAACAACATGTTCACCGGTGCCCGGCTGCGTAACTTTATGTCAGTAATTGTACGATTACAATGAATGGTAAAGCACCAACTAGCATGAGCATTCGCGTATATATCGTTGATGACCATCCGCTGATCATTGACGGATTTCGGATGAATTTTGACGGTCACCGTCGCATCAGCATTGTCGGGTCGCAGACCGACCCGAAGGCTGCCGCAGCCGAGATCAACGCAAGGCGCAAAGAGATCGATGTTGTCCTGCTTGATATTCAGATGCCCGGCAAGACAGGATTCGAGGTCCAAAAAAGTATCAGGCAGCGACAGGGCAAGCCCTATGTGGTGTACATGACGTTTCACGTCGATGACATTGTGCGCATGAAGCTCGATCAGACGAACTATGACGGACTGATCTTGAAGAGTGATCCGATCGGCGCCACAGCCGATGTAATCACGCGCGTTGTTGATGGTCCGCGGCCGGTTCTGCATGAGTCCCTTGCCAAGCGTTCTCCGCACCCCGGTCCGGAGATCCTATCTGAATCGGAGCTGATCGTATTGTACCTGATTGCCGTTAAGGGGCTAACCAGCCGCGAGGTAGCCGACAAGCTCTCGCGCAGCGAAGAAACGGTCTACAAGCACCGGAAGAACATCATGGAGAAGCTCCAGATTCATAACGTTCAGGGCTTAGTCTGGTATGCCATGGCAATTGGACTGCATCACAGGCCCCCTGAGGGCATCTGAAACATCGACAGTATTGCGGCAGGCGTGCCGGGTCAGTATCCGGCCTTTACGTCTTCTGCTTCTTTTTTTTTGCGGCCGGAAAGAGAATGTTGTTCAGGATCAGCCGGTACCCTGGTGAGGTGGGGTGGAGCTTCAGATCCGTTGGCGGGTCGCCCACGGCGTGACGGTAATCCTCCGGGTCATGCCCGCCGTACCACGTGAACGTTCCGCGTCCGACGTTGCCATGGATGTAGCGCACCTGGTCGGTGCCTTCACGTTCAGCAAGCACCAGAACGGACTTCTTGATCTGCTCCTTATGAAAGGCAGTGGTCTGGCCGAGGAATCCCTTGATCACGTTAACATGGCACTGCGTGAGCATGGTCGGCACGGGATCGTACTTGGCCGAGAAATCGAACAGCGTGAAGTAGTCACTCGACTCGGTCTGAATGATCGTCGAAGCGTCCACATCGATCGATGAATACTCATACTGCAGGGGATTCATCACGAGCTTAAAGTTGTCGAAGGCAAAGCACCTCGAGTAATCCAGTTTCTCATTTGCCTGCATATCCATCGGGTCGCCATCATAGATCTCGGCACAGATGTCGACGCCGTCCGAAGCCAGAGCGATATCATAGGTATCGGTTGCCGAGCACATGGCAAACATGAAGCCCCCTGACGAGACGAAGTCGCGGATCTTCTGCACAACGGCCTTTTTCAGCTCGCTCACCTTGGCATAGCCGAGTTTGCGGGCCGTGTTCTCAAGAAGTGCTACCTGCTGGATGTACCAAGACTCGCCGGCGGAGTTGGCGTAAAACTTTCCGAACTGACCCGTGAAGTCCTCGTGGTGCAGGTGCAGCCAGTCGTACTCGGAGAGTTTGCCCTTGAGGACCTCTTCGTCCCAGAGCTTCTCATACTTCACCTCGGCGTACTCCATGACAAGCGTCACCGCATCGTCCCATGGCCGGAATCCCGGCGGAACGTAGACGGCGATACGAGGAGCCTTTTCCAGACGCACCACATCCATGTTGGTCTTCTCGGACTGCACCTCGGAGTAGATCGACGCGGCAGCGGCCCCGTCGATCGACTCGAAGAAAACACCGCGGATCCGGCACTCGGAGGCGATCTCCTCGGAGTAGTCGCTCACAAAACTTCCGCCTCGATAATTCAGCAGCCAGTCAACCGGCTGGTCCCGCGTTAGGATCCAGTAGACGATCCCGTATGCTTTCAGATGATTCGTCTGCCCCAGATCCATCGGGATCATGAGCTTCTGAGCCTGCCCGGTGCTAAGCACGAGCAGCAGCAGGATGAGTGTGGAACGGAGACGGTTCATGCGGCGTTGAAGCACGAATCTACGGCAGACATATTGCTCCGCCTCATCCCGGTGCTTGTCGTGTGAACATCAACAGCGAATTTGCGGCCTGACATGGGACTGATCATCGCACTCGTCATCATTGCACTCTGGTGTGGACACCTGTGGTGGACGCTACTTCATGCGCCATTGGCCGGTGCGAGCGCTCTGGAGTGGCTTCTGGTAGGTGTGCACGTGCTCGTGCAGGGGTACCTCTCTACGGGACTCTTCATCACCGCTCATGATGCCATACACGGTACGGTTTCCCCGCGCAAGAGCATCAATGACGCTGTTGGTACGCTATCGGCCTTTCTGTTTGCTGGGCTATCGTATCGTCGACTCAGCATCAATCACCATCTTCATCATGCGCATCCGGCCGACGATCATGACGATCCGGATTATCACGCATCGAACTCCTACGTCCCGTGGTTTGCGGCCTTCATGCGTCACTACGCATCGTGGTCGCAGTTCATCATTATGGGGGTGGCGTTTAATGTTCTCAAGATCTGGATCCCCGAGCCCCGTCTCTGGGTGTACTGGATCATTCCGGCCTTTCTCGGGGCGTTCCAGCTCTTTACCATCGGCACGTACCTGCCGCACCGAAAGCCCCATACGCATGACATGCCGCACAACGCACGCTCAATGCGCCTGAATCACGCGCTGGCGATGCTCTCGTGTTACTTCTTCGGCTATCACACCGAGCATCATCTCTCGCCCGGCACGCCCTGGTGGCGACTCTGGCGTGTGAAGGAGCAGCGGCAGGGGGCTTTGCATGCGCGTGGCGGGGAACTTTCGTAGTTTCTCGCCCATGTCCATTTCGGTCACCGTCACCAACGCCTCCGGCGCCCGATATCGGGGTCAGCAGGCCATGATCCAAAGTGTCGAGACGGCGCTCAAGGCCCACAAGGTAAAGCACGCCCGGATCGATGTGATCCTCTTGACCGACCGTCGCATTCGCACGCTCAACAAGCAGTACCTGCAGCATGACTACGCGACCGACGTGCTGACGTTCCCGCTCGATGAGCAGCCGCTGTACGGAGAGATCTATGTCTCTCTCGAGACCGCCCGACGTCAGGCAAACGAATACGGCGTCACCGTCGTCAATGAGCTCGCTCGACTTGCTGTACACGGAGCCTTGCACCTTCTCGGCTATGACGATGCAGATCCGGCGGACCGGCAGACAATGCACGAACTTGAAAACAAATACATCGACACTCACACCAGCCTATGACCAATTCCTACTCCGTCGATCGCGTCATGGACGCCATAACGTACATCATCAGCGTTCAGCAGCCCGGCAGCCCCCTCTCAAGCGTCGACACACGCACGCTCCTAACCTTCGGTTTTTCCGAAGCCGAGATCGCCGCTGCACTTTCATGGCTTATGGAACGCACCCGGCTAGCCGACGATGAGCCCGAGGGCCGATTTCGCATTCTGCATGGCATCGAACGCAACATCCTCACACCCGATGCCTGGGGCATGCTGATGATGTACCACGAAATGCGCTTCCTCAACAGCGAAGATGTTGAACAGATCCTCGAACGCGCCGTCATGCTCGGCATGGAACGCGAAGTCGATGTGCCCGAGATCAAGGCCATCATCGCTGCCTACGTCCTCTACTCGGCCACACCCTCCTCGGCGAATCGCAGAATGCTCCTTGGCGATGAGATGGTGAATTGAGGTGTGAGGTGTGAGGTGTG
>DNLG01000037.1:0-1451 GCA_003488525.1 Bacteroidota bacterium
GCAAGGATGTTGCCCGTAAAGGACTGCGTTCCGAGCGACGTCGAGGAGATCGAGATACCGGCGAAGCCACTACCCGAGCGACCCGAACCGGTGATTTCGTTGTTGGTGAACGTTGCCGTAGAACCCGAACCGACCGTCACACGATCGCGGATCCCAATACCGTTTTCACGCGAGTCGATGATGTCGCAGTTCGTGATTGATGCGGTGTTAACCGTGTTTCCGGTGAACGAGATGCCGTCGGTGCCGGCGTTCGAGATCAAGCTGTTGTTGATCGTCACGTTCGACAGGAGGCTCAGACCCGAGAACTGAAGTGTTCCCTGAAACTCGTTTGCCGATGTCCCGCCGATCGACACGTTGCGGCATGCATTGCCCGCACCAAATGTGAGGGCGCGAATGAAAGGGGCTGTGCCGGATGTTGGACGGCTGACCTTCGTTCCATTGATCGAGAGGTCACCATTCTTGAGGATATGAATCGCCCCGTTGGTCGGCACTGCCACAAGGCCAGCCGTTGGATTGACTTCAAGCCAACAGTTGGAGATCGTCGTTGTTCCCGTAGCGCTCGATGTTACGAGCTGCGTTGCCGTGCTGTTGCTGACCTTTATGCCGTTGAGCGTGAAGTTCACTGCGGCGATCGATACATTGATCGTGCCATTCAGCGTGGTCCATGCACCGAGGCGTGTGTAGTTCGACACATCCGTCGAAACAATGCTCAGCGACTTATTGACGGTCACGTTTTCACTGAACGTAAAGAGTCCGGCCGTAACTGTTCCACCTGATGCTACAGCAGAAACACCATCCTGAATGCGGAAGTAACTGTTCGTGCTTCCGGAGATCGTCACAGGACCATTCGTGTTACATGCACCCGTTGGCTGGAATCCGATACCTGCTCCATTTCCATCACCGTCGGTATTGATGAAGGGGCCTGCCTGGACGGCGCCGCTGAATTTGGCGATAAGGGTCGACATCGACGGAGCGTTGCCGTAAGAGTTACATGATGCAACCAGCATTCCTGTTCCGGAATTGCTGATAACGTTTCCAGCAATGGCCGAAGAAATGAGGTTGTTCTCGATCGTGACAGTCTTGCCGGCAAGAGATCCGGAGACGGCCAGACCGTTTGTCGTGGTAGCGTCCGAAATGATACAGTTGGCAATTCGAGCGGCACCAGCCGCAGAGAGACTCGTCACGTCAAGCTTGATCGCTGCGTTATTCGTGTTGCCAGCGGTGTTAACAGCGATGAGCTCGTTGTAGGTGAGAACTGCGTTGTCGATGGCACCAGAGATCGTAACTGCGGTACCCGTGTAATCACGGACAACCGTCTCAGCGAGGAAGAAGGTCGTCAACCCGTTCGCAGTAATGGCGTTGACGGTTGGTCCGCCCCCTTCATCACCGTCAAAGCGGCTACCCGAGATCGAGAGCTCTTCCCATCCCAGGCCTGTCGTGTTGAGGTGGTT
>DNLG01000037.1:1636-2995 GCA_003488525.1 Bacteroidota bacterium
TTGATGGTGCTACCGGCGCCAAACGTCACACCGTCGAAGACGACATCGGCGTCGCCCACGTTGAGGGTGATCGGCGTATTGAAAACCGTCTCCTGTGCCCACGGCATTGCCAATCCGGCGTTCGCGCCATTGACAACCAGCGGCATCGTGACGGTTGCACCATCAAAGTTGCCCGCGCCGATGTCCAGCGTCGTAATGCCAGCCACCGCCAGAGCCCCATTTGCTCCGCCGATCGTTAGCTTGGCAGTTGCAGCCGTCAGACCGTTGTTGGCGTTATTGCCACCATCGGCGGCCGAGCGCACAAAAACCGTAACCTGTGCACTGGAGACAATAGCTCCAATGGCAATGATCACGGCCAGAAAAAGTGTCCGGATTCCTCGCATGGGATCCCCTCAATGAATTTTGAAACCGCAGTGTATTCGTTTTTTTTGACAACCGTTCATTGCCAACTGCCAGCACGGCAATTGGCACTACGACATATTCACACGAATTTATGGAATTGGTGTGGATAACTGACAAGGAACGGTACGTTTTTTTTTGATGACGTACGAATATACGTAATTACACGTAAATCCAGTCATAAACATTCCGCCGTTCGTACGGTTATTTATGCTCTGCAGGAAGGCACTCAGTGGTCTTCACCGGCTCAAAGCCAATGGCGTCCCCGTCGGCGTCGGAACTGTTATAGTTGCTTGGACTTACGCTTACATTCCCTGTGGTAAGCTTGACAACAGACGCCTTGATGATCTCCTCGGAAAGAGGCTGGTCCTTGTCCTTCGTGGGCACATTGAATGCGTTACAGGTCGCGTCGAGCGCCGTTGGAGCCGAGCTCCGTATCGCCGCAGTATTGGCCGGGGTAAGGCGGAAACTATTGCGCTGGACGGCTACCGTCTTGCCGGAGATCGTACCGGCGACGGACACTGATGTTGCACACGAGGTGAACAGGCTGTTTTCGACGAGGATCTCCTCGGCAATACCTGAGGCGTTGATCCTAACCGCTGCATGGGCAGCATCCGCCGATGAGTTACAGGAGGTAAACTCGTTGTAGCTGATGCGGACGATCTGACCCGCTCCGGCAACATCGATAGCTGACTTGGAGTAGTTGCGAAGAACATTTTCGCGTATCACTGCAACTCCAACATCCCCCAGTACCACCGCCGTTGTCGCGGATGGCGCTCCTGGCTTTGCCCCTTCCATCTTCCCGTCGAGAACGCTCGCAGTCAGAAAGAGTTCCGCCCATTTTGTACCTGTCGTGACGATCGGCTTTGAACCGAGCATCTTGCAATTGTAAATCGTGATATTGGCATTCTCAGCCGTCCCGGCCAGCGGCGTGATCTGTCCAAACTGCAGGCCAACGAG
>DNLG01000037.1:3302-6223 GCA_003488525.1 Bacteroidota bacterium
GCCGACTGAAGAGTCTTCTTCGCAGCGGACTCGGACTGGCCGTTATTGGCGTCGTTACCCGAGACGCGCACGTAGAACGTGCCCTGTGCCAGCATCGGGGCTGACACGAGCAGAAGCAGAAGGAAATGGGTCAGGGGGCGAGGCATAGCTCTTCTCTTGAAGCGAGTTGACACAAGGGTTTCGTGCGGTAAAGAAAACACCCGCAGATGAACTCACCTGCGGGTGTTGGAAAATTACGACATCGTAGTGGAGTCGTTACCAACTCCGTTGCTCATCAGTGACGCACGATGAACGGCTTCGACATGCTCAGGTTGCCGGCGCCCGTTACACGAATGACGTACGTACCGTTGGCAAGATTCGACACGTCAGCGCTCAGCGGAAGAATGAAGTTCTCCGAGGCCTGGTCGTTGAACATTGTCTTGACAACACGGCCCAGAGCGTCCACAAGGTCTACCTTGAGCTGGCCGGCATTACGTGCCGCGACAGTGACCATCACATAGCCGTCAGCTGGGTTCGGATAGAGATCAACTTCGTCGGTGAAGTTATTGAACTCACCTGCGATGGCTTCCTCATCATCCGACGAACCCTTCTCGAGGTTGTTGTTGACGCCGCTTGACGAGAGATACTTGTTACGCATGTAACAGTAGATAGCGTCACGTGTTGCCTTGGAAGCAGCGTTGTAGACGAGAACTTCACCGATGCGAGCCTCCAGACCTCCGAAGTAGTTTGATTGACCGGCTGCCGTGTTGAAGTCCGACGCCGACGTTGCACCGTTCGTTCCCGGAATCACATCACTGAATCGCACTGAACCCTGGCGTCCACCCATGGAGATATTGAACGGTGCGTCCAAAACCGCTGGTGCAGTCAGAGTCGTGACGCCGAACGAAGCATCAGTCCAGACCTGCTCTCCACCGATCTGACCTGAATTGTCATCAAGTGCCATTCCAACACGCTGGGTTGTGCTCGTGCCGTCGAAATACATCTGCGCGATGTAAACCGTGTTCTGGGCGACGTTGTTGAAGGTCTTTGAAACAGCTCGTTGTGTTCCACCAACGTTATCATACATGGTCATGCGGATGGACTCTGTGGTTGTCGACGTCGTACCGACGAGAACAATAGAGAGGCCGTTCTCATGATTTCCATGCTTGTAGATCACTTGCACGACACCTGATGCGACATCGCTATTCGATGTTTTGAAGGCAGCGAAGACGGACTTCTGTGCTCCCGAAACGACCGCCTCTGTGACGCCCTTGGAGAGATAGTCATTCACACCATCAAAGAACAGACCTGCCCGTCCACCAAGACCATTTGCAGGATTACGCCACAGTGGACGTGTTGTCGTTGACCCCGGATTCAGGACGATCGGTGCCTCCATAGGATTCATCTGGTTCAGCACCAGAACCTGGCTGCCGTTCGTTGCCGCTGCCGTACCCACGTCTTCAGCCTTCCAACCGACCGTTATTCCGGTGATCGGCAGTGGACTCTGATTGCCAAACTCGACAACTCCTGATCCCACACCAACTTCGTCGCGACCATCGTTGACAAACTTGGCCACATCATTCATTGTTCCTGCGCTTACGTCTGGGTTCGTAATGCCGAACAAGCGAACTTGAGCGGTTGAAGGATTCGCATCATCGTCGAAACGGTAGATGATACCGGACGTATTGATGTTACCAGATGAACCGGTTGGGATATCAAAGAATCGACCGGTTGTCGTTGGAGATACACCACCGGATTGTCCGACCGTGAGGTCAAGTCCGCGAACTGTCTTCGTCGTTGATCCCGAGAAGATCATAAGCTTCGTCAGACCAGCGGCACGAAGAATTGATGTCGGCGCCATGTCGCAGGCTGCCGTCGAGAGATTCGTCGGCGAGCCTTGCAGAGTAATTCCATCCGAAGTGGTAAGCGGGCTGGTGATGTTCCACGTTCCCGGAAGAAGAGTAACAGTACCAACGCTTGTCACCGTGTCGATAGCGAACTGGATCGAACCGTCTGTATTGACGAACAAGGCCGAAGGCGTAAATGCCTCAAACTTGACCGCCGATGTCCCGAGAACGAAGGACTTGCTGGCGCAGAAGACCGGCTCGGCAGATAGCTGCACGAGACCAGAGTTCGGAGTACCACCGACAAAACGGAATCGTTTGATCGTGACGTTCTTTGTCAGGACAGGACCATTATCGCCTTCACAGATCGGCTGAAGGGTAGGAGTTCCAACATCATTCTGCAGAATGTTGATCGTTTCCCCTGTTGTAGCAACGTCATGGGCCTTCGTAACACTCATCAGCGGACGCTGGAATGAACCAGTACCTGTTGAGTGGCTTCCCGTAACATTATCTACATACAGGTTGCTGTTCTCATAAACATTCACGTAGGTCGACTGTGGATTCGACGTCGAGGCACAAGTCGAGTCGTCCGTGATGCTGATTGCGTAAGAACCCGTCACATCGTCAGGCGTGGCTGTTTCCGTTGCACCGATCTCAAAGGTCAGAGTATATGAGCCCCCTCCGTTGTTGACTGCCGACACAAAGGCTGGGTCAATTGTCGTTGCGGGGCGCGTCCACGTGTAGTTGTAGAACGGTGACGACGCCTTTGGATGTCCACCCTGGACGTTCACCGTCAGCGTCACCACGGATCCTGCACGCTTATACGGTGACACCGTATCAGCGTTATCAGAGATGCTATGGGTGATCGTTGCCGGGTTGTTCAGTACAACCTGACCAACGTTTGTCTGACAGGCGAGGTTGTTTCCAACTGCTGTGGCCGTGACGAACACATTATATGTGCCTGCATCAAGACCTGTAAACGATGTCGACGCTTGCGGTCCAGTCGTCGCACCAGCCACCTTGACAATCGTGTACTCGTACGTGCGCGATCCCTGGGCACCGTGCACACCACCTGCAGCACCACCGACATTGATGGCT
>DNLG01000120.1 GCA_003488525.1 Bacteroidota bacterium
TGCGTTACGCATTTTGCGTTGCGCAAGTTGCGCAATCGCAGCATTACTGAAGGGGGCTGGACAGGGTAAGGATCCAGCCGAAGCTGCCGGAGCGCGACAGCGGACCCACGGGCCAGCGGGCGTCAATGCGCAGCATCAGAAAGTCGCTGATGAAGGTAGGAATTCGAGCCAGGCCAAAGCCTGCCTCCATATACACACCATTGGTGCTGTCGAAGCTTACGCCGGGAACAACTGCTCCGGCACGATTGGTGGTACTGATGGCATTGAAGACACCGATCAGGTCGACACCCCTTCCGAACACCAGACCCGGAAGTCCGATCGCCCGCCACCAGAGGTCGGTGAAGTTGTGTTCTGCACCGAGGCGGACGAATTCCGTTCCGGCAAAGGCATTAATGTTGATCGTTGCCATGTCTGCTAGCGCACCGAATACCGGGAAGGCGCGCATGGCCACAAACCGGTACTGCATCGGCGTCAGAACATCCTGCAGGCCCCCTGCCAGAGTAAGCTCCAATCGCATGGGAGAATAGCCCGTCTCGTAGGTCGGCAGTCTGAGCGTAGCGGAGGCATCAAGTGACCAGAAAGACAGACCAGTGGTGGTCTCACGTCCGACAATACCGTGTATCGTTCCCGTACCCGCAAAGGGGTTTGTTCCGTCGGCAATTGTTCCATCGGAAAAGAGCCCGATGATTGGACTCGTACGCGGAGCCTGCAGGGTTATGGACACAACCTGGAAATCGCCCGGCGTGGCCAGTACCCTGGGACGCGCGAGCGAGTCGAGAAGGGGCATGTTGATATGCCGTGACCACGATCCCTCGAGCGTGGCACTCATCCACCGCGAGCGCAGCTGTGCGCCGAGTGCAAACCCGTCGCGCCGGAAGAAGTCCTGATACTCGGGAAAGAGCAGATTCGCCACATCAATACTGCTGAAGCTCAACTGCGTGCTCCTGGCCGCCTGCACACTGGCCAGAGACGAATACACGCTACCGGAGATTCCAAGCGATGTCCGTCGTGACCTGTAAATGGTGGCGTCCATGGCAGCACGGCCAAAACGCGTGTCAGCCGCTCCGATACCCCCTGACAGGACAAGGCGCATCGGGGAAAGCCGGGCTGTTATCGATGCGCCGTAGACTGTCTGGGAGATTGAGCTGTAATTGAACAGCGGATCCAGACCGACAACTGCATCACCAAACCGGGCAAGGGTGAACAACGAGGTCGAGAGCGGACCGCTTTGTTCGGTCGGTTCATTGCCACCGGCTTTCTGGATGCTGTCCTGACGAGCATACACCTTGGCCTCCTCCTCGGTCTGCTCGGCAAAGGCGTTAGCCTTCCAGTACTCCGGACGCAATGAATCAGCGGTCGAGTCGACATCGACGCGCACGCGGGGTGTGTCGATCTCAACACCGCCCACCATGTCCGCCGCTTCGGCACGTGCAATCGAGTCGGCACGGGATATTTTCTTCGGTGCAAAGAGACTGTCGGGGATGTCCACGTTGACGTCTACGTTGCGAACGTTGGTCTGAGCAGCCACGTTGGCTTTAACGGTAACGATTCCCGTGATGACATTGATCCGCAAGGACGCCGTCGTTAGTTGATACGTTGGTATCCAGATGCTGTCGTTGACGCGATCATAGCGCTGTTCAAAGGTCAGCCCCTTGAGAAACGGAAACGATGTTTCCTGCGAGGGGGCGAACGTGGCAGCGATGATCTGATACGTTCCATCAACGATACTGAGCTTGCCTTCAAAGCCCGGAAACAGCCGCGAGCGCGGCTTGAATGACAGTTCATACACCGTCTGGCCGTCAAGTTCACTCTTGCCGGTGATCGCATAGTCGTATGAACCGAGTGCCTCCTTGCCAAGGGGCGTCACCAGCTTCGTCTTGAGGATCGTTACNNGTTTCCTGCGAGGGGGCGAACGTGGCAGCGATGATCTGGTACGTTCCATCAACGATACTGAGCTTGCCTTCAAAGCCCGGAAACAGCCGCGAACGCGGCTTGAATGACAGTTCATACACCGTCTGGCCGTCAAGTTCACTCTTGCCGGTGATCGCATAGTCGTATGAACCGAGTGCCTCCTTGCCAAGGGGCGTCACCAGCTTCGTCTTGAGGATCGTTACATCGTCCATTGTAAAGTCGAAAAACTCATCAAAGACAGCGGTGTTCTCCTGGGCCGGTATGTTGGCGGTCTGACGTCGCTGCTCTATGCGGACATGTTTGCGGTACTCGGGCTGACGTCGCTCGCTGATCGTGGAGAAGGTCTCAAGGATCACCTCCTGCTGTTGCTGATTTGAACTTCCGACGCCACCGAGATCAATGTCGAAGCGAATCTTCGAATACATCGATGCAACTACGGTGCGAATGCGCCGTGCGTTAGCGTCGCGTCGTTCAACCGCACGTCGGATGACTTCTTCTGGAGTGATGTCAGCCACGACATTCACACCCCGCAGCGACACACCTGCAGAGGCAAGTGCGATGCGAACATTCACCAACGAAGACGGCATGCCAACACGCCGTTCATGATATCCAATGCTTCGAACGACAAGGTGCTTCGTGGTGCTCGGAAGGGGCAGGCGAAACGTGCCCCGATTTCCCGTGTATGTGCCTGTGGATCGGCCTTCGGCGCGTATCGACGCACCGGCAATCGGCTCGCCGGTAACCGAATCAACAATCACCCCGGTGAGTACCACAGCATCATCCGATGCGATCATTGATCCGGGGTGGGTGAGCATTGATAACAACACGATCAGCAGACAGGCTGATGACCGCAGCGCAGCCGTAGGGCGGTAATGCGGTACGGACGGAGAAGATGTATGCATCGATGTTTGGACACCGAAATCACCAACGGGTTTCATCATCAATCACTCGAGGTCGTTCATGAAAAACATCTTCACCGTCGGCATGCTGCTCATGGCAATTACACTCGGAGCATATGCACAAGATGAGTCCACGATCCGCAACAAGCAAGGCGCATCTGCTTTACTGTTCACACTCAGCGGTCTTTCAGACCTTCAAGCTGGCAATTACATGGGTGGCGTCGGCGCACAGACGTTCATGGCCGACAACATTGCCATCCGCTGCGGACTTGGTTTTAGCAGCAGCACCTTGACGAAGAATAACACAGCAGAAGAAGAATCGACCTCCACGTCGTTTTCTGTTGCACCCGGAGCACGCTACAACCTCTTTAACAACACCAACGTAGCGCTGTTCGCTGGTGGACAGGCGATGGTAGGCATCAAGCGCATACAGAACTCAGCAGGAGGGGCCGATGTCGGATCGATCACGACCACAACGCTCGGAGCCGGACTGTTTGCAGGTGCGGAGTGGTTTGCCTGGCGCAACGTTTCTCTTTCGGTTGAGTACGGTCTGGGCTTCCTGCATGCCAGCGACCGGACGAAGGATGCCATGGGTGTTGAACGGGACGGCCCATCAACGACGGACGTGACCATGGGCATCTCGAACATCAACTTCACTCTTGGCTTCTATTTCAACTAAGTCAGCGGTCGACGAGTAGCATGAAGCTCCTACTTCAGCTCCTGACCGCGCTGTTGATGCTCAGCCCCCTGCGAGCCCAGCCCGCAAAGCACCCGGTGCTGACCGTGCAGCGTCAACGCATTGTGCAGTCGTGCGGTGCCATCATCGACACCACGAGCTCGGCTGATGGCTTTCTGCTCAGCAGCGTCGTCGGTCTAACGTCGATCGGTACCCTTACATCGGTTACGCGTGGAAAGGCCTACCTCGGGTTCTGGGTTCCGATACCCGTGATCCTCAGTGCCGACGATCAGGCAACGGACATCGTTGCCGGCGCACGAATCTGGTCGTGGCCCAACCCCTTTCGAGATCATGTGTCGATCGACGTGCAAGTGCCCGAGCGATCGCTCGTTGAAGCGAACATCTACAGCAGTATCGGCAAACATGTGGCAGCGCTCACGGTTGCCTCAAGACGGAGTGATGGCGTGACGTTCACATGGGATGGCACAACGGACGATGCTCTCGAGGGAGCATCGGGTATCTACCTCGTTCGTGTGTTCGTGCAGGAGCCCCTTCATCAGCGGCGCATCGTGTACTCATCATCACTTACCCGTGTGCGATGAACATGACTCGATTAGCATCAATATCATGGGCTGTTTGCCTGATCACCATGGTGGTGGCTTCTGGTCATCTCATGCATGCACAGGTAGACGGCGCGAGTGTCCCTCTGCATTTGTCATTCCAGGGTGTGCTTATTCAACCGGATGGCACGGTATACGCCGACGGCCGGTATGCGGTTTCCGTGAAGCTCTTTCCCGCTGCTGTTGGCGGAACAGCAGTCTTCGAGGATGTGATTTCGACCACTATCGTTGGCGGTGTGTTCAATCTGATCATTGGTGAACAAGAGCCCCTTGATAACGTCGACTTTACACAGCAGTTATGGATTGAGATCGGGTTACCCGGGACCGCTCAGACGGCCTTTGAACCACGCACGCGCTTGACAACAGCACCATATGCAGCCGTTGCCAGACAGTCCGTTGTCGCCGGCGGGCTGACTCCGAATGCAACCGGTGCCGTACGTAGCCTGAACGGGGCTCAGGGCGACGTGAACATCGTAGCTGCCGGCGGACTTGTCATTACACAGGACGGAAATGATGTGACGATTGACGCCACGGCTGTCAAGGGCATCGTCACCGTCACCACGCAGGACTCCGTCCTACGCGTACAGAACTCAACCGGACCTACGGTCGTCCTCGGTGTGCGCGATTCATCGATCACCACGCGCCATCTCCGATCGACCGGCGTCACACCAGGCGTGTACGGTGATTCCCTGCGCATTCCACGAATCACGGTGGATCGCGATGGTCGCATCGCTTCGATCAGCACAGTTCCAATCGGCCCGACGCAGACAACCACGATGCCGATCGCCTCCGGTCGGTACGTCAACGCAACTCCGAATCGACAGTACTCTGTAACGATCAACACGACCACGGCCACACCCGTTGCGCTGCCGACATTACTTCCGAACGCACGCATTCTCATCACAATCGACTCGTCCGATGGCACGACAACCTATGCCATCTCACAACGTACAGTAAACGGCTTTACGGTGTCCTTCGCAGGCGGCCTCGCTCCGAATACTTCCTTCAGCTGGATGGTCATCAACCTCTAGCTGTTTCTTCACCACAATCAGGAGGCTTCAATGCCAACACACCGCCTGCCACGTTTTCTCGTGGCACTTACACTCGTCTGCTCGGCTCTGCCGGCAACACTTCTCGGTCAGACCCTGCCGATCGAGACCCGTGAACTCAAAATGCAGGGAGCTACGTCGGGAACGATCTCTCTGACGGTACCGGCGACCGTGGGGACACCGTACACGTTGACTCTGCCAAGTGCCGTACCCGGCAATGGATCGCTGATCTACAGTAACACCACCACAGGAGGACTCGCCTGGTCTAACACTCCGTCGGCATCAGGATGGTCACTGCGCTGGAATGGCACAGCGCTTGAGTGGTTCGATCCGGCCGGAGCGTCAAATCCTAACTGGTCGCTTACTGGTAACGCACTCTCGACCACTGGAGTACTCGGTGCAACCACCAACCAGAACATCAGCTTCATCACCAACAATCTTGAGCGGATGTCCATCTCCAGCGATGGCATCATTGGCATCAAAGACGGTACGAATGGTGGACTGACGACGAATGTCGGTAAGTCGACCGGTACGGTGAACCTACTTGGTACA
>DNLG01000172.1:0-3936 GCA_003488525.1 Bacteroidota bacterium
GCAGCGAAAAGAGTCGAGCCTTCATCGCATGCTCCGGGGAAGCGATTCGACGATGATCTCAGCGGCACGACGGCTGGCGCCGCCCGATGAAAGCATCTGTCGCACCTCGAGCATGGCCGAGGCCAGCTCGGCCCGACGTGGAGTCGAATCGCAGAGTTCGATGATCTCGCGTGCCAGGGCCTCGGCAGTAGCATCCTTCTGGATGTACTCGTGCACCACGTTGCGCTTGAGCAGAAGATTCATGAGCGTGATCGATGGCACATCGATCAGCGAGCGGCTCAGGTGATAACTCACAAAGGATGTGCGGTAGAACGTACCGTAGGGAAGCCCCCTCAATGATGCTTCCAATGTTGACGTGCCGGCCTTGATCATACCCGCCCACGAGGCATCCATTGCTGCGGCCGCATCATCGGTGATGATGGCTCCGGCATCGGCAAGGGGCAAGAGCGACGCAGCATCGACGCCGGCGGCGCGGGGCACTGTGAAGGTGACGTTTCCGTGCGAGCGTCGCACCTGATTCATGGCCGCGACAAGAACCGGGACGTGGCGATGCAGCTCCTGCGAGCGCGAGCCCGGCATGAGCAGCACGGGTCCGCCCTCGGGCCGACTCATGGGCGCACCGAGCGACTCCACAAGCGGGTGCCCGACATATTCGGCGCGGATGCCGAACTGGGCAAAGAAATCCACCTCGAAGGGAAAGACCACCAGCAGCCGATCGACAGCGCGTGCCAGTGAGGGGGCGCGCCGTTTGCCCCAGGCCCAGAGCTGCGGGGCGATGTACCAGATCACCGGAAGCCGCGCAGAGCGGACGCGTGCCGCCAGTCGCATGTTGAACCCGGGATAGTCCACCGGGATGAACGCCAGAGGGCGAGAACGTTGAATGTGCCGCTGACAGGTATCGAGCAGATTCGTAAAGAACCGGTAGCGCTTGGCCACCTCCACAAATCCCGTCACGGCAAGGTCGCGGATCGATGCCAGAGAATGCAGGCCTTCCATCTCCATCGCCGGGCCCCCGAAGCCTTCAAAGACTACGTCGGGGATCAGCAATCGTAGCTGCCGCATAAGGCGAGCAGCGTGAGCATCGCCGGAGGCTTCGCCGGCGGTGATGAAGATGCGTGGTGGTTGAGAGGTGTGCATGGAGGATGCTCGTGACCGGGGTCAAAAATCGCTATATTTCACGTCGGTTCAGGAGGATTCTCTCATGCAGCGTCTTTTGCTCGCCATCACAGTTGCTTTTGCCGTGGCAGGTGCCACAGCTACGGCTGTGGCCGCCGGGGCGGATGCTCCGCGTCTTGTGCGCTGGAGCGGGGCAGAGCCCAGTGTTCTCGAGCCATCCTCCCGCATCATGGTGCGTCAGGGCGGTCAGCTTCGACTCGGTATCGAGAATGTTGTCAGCGCGAAGTATCACGAGATCACCTGGTACAAGAACGACCAGCCCATACCCGGAGCAACGGGAGCGGTTCTGGTGCTTGACGCCGTCGAAGACTTCGCCTCCGGAACCTATACGGCATCGCTCAGGACGCCGTGTGCCGAGCGCAGGACGGCTGCGGTGACTGTTGCGGTGGACGAGGCCTCTGCCGGCATTACGTCGACCCCGCTGGCCGCGGGCTACCGCTTGGAGGCCATCCAGCCTAACCCTGTTGCCGACAAGGCCACTATACGGTTTTCCGTGCCAGCCCCCTGCAAGGTCACTCTGAGAGTGGTCGATGTGGTTGGCAATGCCGTGGCAACGATCCTCAGCGCCGATGTGCCGGCAGGAACGCACTCCTCGGAGTTCATTGTCAGCAATCCGGATATCGTCTCAACGCTGTACTATGTGGTGCTCTCGACGCAGGGGTTCAGGACCTCGCAGCCGATGATGGTCGTCAAGTGACGCCCCTTACCATTCCAGAGACGATGTGACCGTGTAGCCGTAGCCGTTGGTGATCGTCACCTTCAGGCGATATGGTTCGGGCTCCATCAGATCCAGTCCATCCAGCGGGATGATCGCGCGCGCCACAAGGCCATCATCGCCAAAGATCAGGCGCACGTCGCTGGCAGTGATCGTACGCACTATGGCTGACGTGCCATGCACATCAAGGGCCACCGAGCACAACGCCGGAACGTGATCGACGAAGTCCACCACCAGCTGGGCCCCGGCACCTGTACGGGCCAGAAATGCCCCCTTGTACTCGGGCTTGTCATCCAGGGCAATGCGCTGCACGTCCGACGACGTGCTGAGGTGGCGTGTGTGCACTGTGGGCAGTTCGACCGTGCGTGCCATGCGCCTTCGGGACGGTTCGACGTTGAACCACTCAATGTTGGCCATGTTCTGACTGCGTGCGCTGACCACTCCGTCGCCGGTGTCGAAGATGTCGTCGACCGTTCCGCCGATCACGCTCAGGGCTTTGCGGACGAGTTCCTTCACGGTGCCTTTGCTGAGGGTGTTGTTCACGAGGTCGACCTTGCCGATCACGCTGATGTATTCCACGTCGAGGGGGTGGGCCAGCTTGCCAAGCCGACGCAGAAACTGCCCGCCATCTTCCGGACGTCGAAGGTCGCGGATCGCCCAGCTGTCAAACGGCACATCATCCTGTGCTGAGCGGACGGCCGACAGGGCAAGTTCGCAGGGTTTTCTTGTCAGTATTCCACCGTCGCGGGCGCACTCGGCAAGACTTGTGGTAACGTCCCAGATCTTTGCCATCGCCGAGCCCAGATGTGGCGTTCCGATGGTGATCAGGCGTTTGACGTGATGGTCCGTCAGGCGCTTGCACAGATAGGCGCGTGCGGCCAGGCCGCCCATGCTGTAGCCCACGAGGATTACGCGGTCGGCGCCGGTGCTGCGCCGTACCTCGTTGATGCAGGCCTCGAGCTCATCGCGCCAGGCATTGACCGAGTCGACCGGATTGGAAAAGGCCACTGTGAAAAAGTCGGCCTGACCCGATCCGGCGATCACGCGACGGACGTTTCCGCTGCGGTCGGCCGCAAGTTCACCACCATAGGTCAGCCCGAGGTCACGTCGAAAGTACTCCGTTGCCGGACCGTGCCAGACGTCGGCCTTTTGGCCCAGTCCGTGCAGCAGGATGATCGGATAGGGAACCTTCATCGATGCGCTCAGGCATGTTTGACGGTATTCCGGCAGCCGCGCAATTCGGTCGGGCAGGGAGGCGCAGCCGACGCTGAGGACGGCCACAAGCACCAGCAATAGGTTCTGTCTCATTGCTCCGACGTTCGCCGGGCGATGCGCACGCGCTCGACGCGGCGAGGGGAGGCCTCGAGCACGGTGCAGGTGTACCCATCAATAGCCACAGCGTCGCCAACATTCGGGATGCGACCAGCACGCAGGTTGATCAGGCCGCCCAGCGTCTCGTAGTCGTCGCTTTCGGGAAGCGGCTCGGGCAGAAACTCATTGGCCTCATCGATGCGGATGGACGCATCGAGTTCAAAAGAATCCGGTGACTGCTGGGCATGCAAGGGGGCTTCGTCGTCGTACTCGTCCTGGATGTTGCCCACCAGTTCTTCGATGATGTCTTCCAGGGTGAGAAGGCCTGCTGTTCCGCCAAACTCGTCCAGGACAACTACCATGTGTACCTTGTCGCGCTGCATGTCGCGCAGCAGACGCTTGAGTTTGATATCCTCCTGCACGAAGATCGGCGCATGCAGAATGTCCTGCACGATGATCAGATCGCGGTGATGCATCAGCGTCAGCAGGTCCTTGGCATACACAATGCCAACGATCGTATCAATGCTCCCTTTGTAGACTGGCAGGCGCGAATACCCCTCGTGCATGACGAATTCCAGCAGCGTGTCGATCGGCGTCGTCACGTCGACCGCTGTGATCTTCGACCGTGGTACCATGACCTGACCGGCCGTGGTTTCGGTGAATTCGAAGACGTTGTCGATCAGCTCCTGCTCCGACACCTCCAGAGCCCCCTGCTTGGAGGACTCTGCGATGAG
>DNLG01000172.1:4229-5548 GCA_003488525.1 Bacteroidota bacterium
GCCACCGCCAGCGTAACCGCTTCGGGTCGGCGTATGGCATAGGACTTCGGTGCGATCTCACCTACGACGATATGCAGCACCGTGATGATGGCAAAGGCAATGATCAGCGAGATCGTATGCAGGAACTCCGGATCGAGCGTGATGTTCAGAGCAAGAGCGACCTGCGCCACAATATTGGCCACCACGCTTTCGCCGATCCAGCCCAGTCCCAACGAGGCAAGGGTGATGCCCAGCTGGCAGGCACTGAGATACGCATCAAGGTGCTCCAGAAGATGCCGCGCAACCCCGGCGAAGAGGTTCCCTTCGCGGGCGCGGATCTCGATCTGCGAGGTCCTGACCTTGACCATGGCGAATTCCGCCGCAACGAAGAATCCGTTGAGGACGACGAAGAACATCGTCAGTGCGATATCACCGATCATAGATCACAATATAACCTGTCACAGTAGCGTGTTGAAGGCCTGCGGCGTGATGCGCGTATCGAGGTGGTGCGAAAAGTACACGCTGAGAAACGACTCGATCTCCAGACGATCGGCCTGCTGAGAAGTCATCCACCTGCCGCGCAGAGAGTTATGCATGAGGGCATAGGCAGCAATCGACAGGCGGATGCCGTTCGAGTGCGCATTCACTGTTCCGTCGGTCACGTCGATCGTTACATGGCTGAGCTCATTCGGCAACGGGGCTCTCTGGATGCCAAATCCCATGATGTCGGCCAGGCGCAACCGCATTGCGACACTCACGGCATAGGCCTCCTGCTGCGTCGACGCGTCCAGCACGCCCAGAGCCTTGCAGAGCAGTTCGAAGATCTCCCCATCTGGTTGCTCCTGGGCCTGCGTGCGCAGGATCAGCTCGCACATCAGCAGCCCGGCGCTGAGGTGCTCGTAGGATGCATGAAGGCGCGAGCGAGCGATGGCCGTTTCGGCCCGCGAGACCGTGTGCAGGTCGCGGTTCTTTGCATGGTACACCGTCAGCTGCACGTGGCTAAGGGGCTCAAGGGCCGGCCCCAGACTGGACGACGTCGTGCGCGCCCCTTTCGCCACAAGGCCCACTTTGCCAAGCTCACGGCTGTAGGCGGTCACAATCCGGGATGAATCACCGAACCGTCGGGAGTGGATGATAATGGCTTCCGTCGAAACGATCACATGAGGAAGTTACGGCCTCGTCTTGTCAAAAACCCCGCTCACCCTATATTTGCAGTCCATTCCGCAGTAGCTCAGCTGGTTAGAGCATCTGACTGTTAATCAGAGGGTCCGGGGTTCAAGTCCCTGCTGCGGAGCGCAATCAGACGCCGTCGCCTTCAGGGGACGGCGTTTTTCTTTTTC
>DNLG01000172.1:5787-6422 GCA_003488525.1 Bacteroidota bacterium
GGCACGTGGCTAATTATAACGTGACAGCTCCCAACACTGTGATTTTTTTGTGATTCACCGGCTTGAGGGCGAAGGATAGTCGCACCCACTACCCTTCGCCATCTTCGCCATTCTTTCTGTATGCAACTTATGGGTGATGATGCTAAAAATTATGGTCATCAATTGAAATTTTGGGACAGTTACTTTCGGGGGTCTTTTGAAGCCCGCAAAGCTCGTCGACTGAGGGCTGCAATTGCCCCGGAAACCAATAGTGACGGGCGAATCCGCTGAATGTGATCGGGGTACAAACGACGTGCAATTTCGAGGTATGGAATTATCTCGTAAGAAGAAAAATTGAAATTCGTTTCCAGCACCTCGATCATTTTCCCGCTTTCGCGCACTCTTCGCGCGGTGAAGTTCTTGGTCCGGTCGAAGTTCTCGAACATTGCTACCAGCCGGACAAAGGCGGACGTGCGCTTGCACGACCGGAGGTCAGGGGAGTTTTTGTGGATGAACATCAGTCGTTCTATCACGTCTGTTGTGGTGAACCGGCTCGCGCCTTCTTGGAGCACGGACCCGATCAGCGTGGCCACGAGGGCTTGTAAACGAAGCACATTGTCGCCGGCACGTCGGTCACTGCTTTCGTTGCGACGCAT
>DNLG01000172.1:6617-6949 GCA_003488525.1 Bacteroidota bacterium
GACCGCTGGATCATGATGCGAAAGCGCATGAAGTCATAGGTCGCCGAGAGGTAGCTTGACCGGATGTCGTCGATCAGCTTAATCACCTCCGAATAGCGCCGCTCCCAAAGAAGAGCATCGGCCAGCCAGACGTGAAACGTCAGGTCGGCCGGTCGTTTGTCTGCCTTTGCGCTTGCGAGCTCGCGCGACACCATTTTTTCCAGCAGCGGGATGGCCCGTACGTACTGCTTGGTGGCCATGTACACACTCAGGTACATGCGGTCGGATTCCCGGCTGTAGATCGGCGAGTGCCGGTTCACGGCCAGCGAAGCGCGCTTATAGATGTCGGCCCA
>DNLG01000172.1:7138-7443 GCA_003488525.1 Bacteroidota bacterium
TGCGCCTGGGGCGAAAGCTCTTCGACTGGCCCATTGATCAGGTCGTCAAGCCTCTGACTGATCTCGTTGATCCTTGGCGTATTGGCAGCGATCCTGTAGCGTCGGCGCATGAAGCTCTGCAGCTCGATGTACGTCATCATCCAGTCCCAGCAGTCATTCAGTGAATCGAAGTTCCTTCTCATGGTCGCGATCGTCTGCCTGAGGCGGCTGTGCTTCTTCTGCTGAGCAAGGTGAAACGAGAGGAACAGTCCAGACGAGAGCGAGATCGGCAGCATGTACGGGTCGCGCGCAGTGGTCATGACGCT
>DNLG01000172.1:7742-8219 GCA_003488525.1 Bacteroidota bacterium
GTCGTGATGGTCTCAAGCGCCTGCTGCGTGCGTGCAACCAGACGTCGTAGCGTCGATGCCGGAACGTCATCCGTTCCATAGATCAGCGTCGCGAGATCCCGCTCCGTCTTCTGGCCCAGGCGGATCTGATTTGCGGCCCAAACGCACCTCGAAATCATCGGAGTGAAGCGTTTCGAAAAGTCTTTTTCTGAAAAAAGTTCTGGAATGACCGAAAGTGCGTATTCCAAAGACTCCTGCAAACCTCTTCGCATAGCCCGTCCTTATTGGGTTTTTGAGGTATCAGACATGTGGTTTGCCTGCCAAAAAGTAACTGTCCCAAAATTACGATTGTTATACCATGACATGGAGAAAAAATGTCGGAAGTTCGTGTTAGAAACTTTCAGCAAGAAAGCTTCTTTACAAAGCGCTTCCAAACACTCTTTCATCTGTAGGAGAACATCATGGAACTTCTCAACTCGATCCTCATGTGGCTCGGTC
>DNLG01000020.1 GCA_003488525.1 Bacteroidota bacterium
ACCTCACACCCTCCGGGGTTTCGATGTCGTATCCGGGCATTCCTGCAGCAGCTGTTTCAGGCTTTTGCCGGTTCTGGGGCAGGCGGCGTCGGGAAGGAGGTCGCAGGCGGGTTGGAGCACGAACAGGCGTTCGTGGAACCGAAGGTGGGGGATATGGATGTCGTCTGCATCATAGATCGTCGACCCGACCAGGATCACATCGATGTCGATCTCGCGTTCATGCCAGCGGGCACGGGGCTTTCGTCCGAGCGAGCGTTCGATGTCCTTGCAGGCGTCGTGGATCTGCTTGGCGGAGGCTGCTGAATATCCTGAAACGGCGGCGTTGATGAAGTCGGGCTGGTCGGTTACACCAACGGGAGCGGTCCTGTACAGAGCGGACAGACGCATATCGCTCAGGACAGTCTGGCCGATGAGTTCGGCAGCTCTGGTTATCGTCGCTATCGGGTCACCGAGGTTGGCGCCGAGCGACAGCAGGACGTTCTGCATCGCCCCCTTAGGCCTCTCGCACGAGCGTGATCTCGGTCTCCACGTGGTCGAGCACCTGCTGGATTGGTACCGAGAGCTTGCGCACACGGATCGTTACGTGGCGCACGATCGGCATGCGATCGAGGATGCCGGAGGCAATGTCGGAGGCGAGTGTCTCGATGAGTTCGCAGCTTTCGCCGTTCATGTATTCGTTAACGATGAACAGCAGGTCCTCGTAGTTGACCGTATCGCTGAGGTCGTCGCTGACCGAGACCTTCACCGGATCAAACCACACATCAACGTCCACCTGATACCGTCCACCCAGGCTGCGCTCTTCCTCGCGGACGCCGTGGAAGGCAAAGTATTCTGCGTTAGCAACCGAGATTCGGGCAAGTGATGATTGACGTTTCATGGTGGTGGTGTGGTGATGAGAGGGTGATGCAATAGGGTACTGCAATAGCGCCCGAAACTACCGCCGAAATGGGTAATTTTGGCAAACACATCGGATTATTACCATGGCAATGAATCAGCAACTCGTCGACGCGTTCAACGCACAGATCCAAGCGGAATTCCAGAGCGCCTATGTCTACCTTGGCATGGCAGCGTGGTTTACCGAAAACAACCTTCCGGGTTTTGCCCAGTGGATGCGCGTGCAGTGGGAGGAAGAGACGCAGCATGCGATGAAGCTGTTCGACTTCCTTCATAACCGTGGCGAGCGCGTCGTGCTTCGCCCCTTGTCAGCTCCCGGCGGCACATACACGTCGGCCCTCGATGTCTTCGAGCATGTGCATCACCACGAGCAGTCGATCACTTCCAGCATCAACGCGCTCTACGAGCACGCTCTCAATACCAAGGACTTGCCGTCGCAGATCGTCCTGCAGTGGTTTATCAACGAGCAGGTGGAAGAAGAAGCGCTGGTGATGGAGATCATCGAGCGGCTGAAGCTCGTCGGCTCGGATGGACCTTCCATCTATCTGCTGGACCGGCAGATGGCCACACGCCCGTCGGCCCCGACAGAGGCATAAGGCACATTCCGATGGTCGACCTTTCGGCGCACCGTACACGTCAGTATCTCAGCTCGCTGAAAGGGGCTCCTATTGCCGTGATCGGTGATGTGATGCTCGACAGGTACTTCTGGGGATCGGTTCACCGGGTCTCACCCGAAGCGCCGGTGCCCGTGATCGACTTCGATCACGAGACGGCGCACCTTGGCGGTGCGGCGAACGTTGCGATGAATCTGGCCGGACTCGGAGCTCGCCCCCTGCTGATCGGCGTTGTGGGCGCTGATGCCGCAGGGCAGCAGGTCCGCGCGCTCTGTGAGCAGTCGGGCCTGTCGGGCGAACATCTTGCCGTAAGCACGCTACGGCCAACCACAACCAAGACGCGCATCATCGGTAATAACCAGCAGATCGCGCGGATCGACCATGAGGTCCGGGATTACATCGATGAGGACGTTCAGCGTCAGGTTCTTTCCGCCATCGCATTATGCAGTGACCTGCGTGGGATTGTCCTTGAAGACTACGACAAGGGGCTTCTGTCAACCCCGCTGATCGCCGAGGTTACGTCCATGGCCACGCAGCGCGGGATTCCGGTGTTTGTTGACCCCAAGCGACGCCAGTTCTTCAGCTATCAGCATTGTACGGTCTTCAAGCCCAACCGCAAGGAAGTGTCCGACGCAATGGGCGAACCCATGCGTTCGATGGAGGATGTCGAACGAGCCGGACGCGAGCTTCTGCATCGCCTCCACTGTCAGAGCGTGCTTGTCACTCTCGGTGCTGAAGGCATGATGCTCATTGAGCATGACACCGAAGCGCAGTGCGTACCAACGCGTGCACGTAAGGTCTCCGACGTCTCCGGTGCGGGTGACACGACCATTGCAACACTTGCTGCGATGGTCTGCGCAGGATCGCCGATCCCTGAGGCGGCCGCGCTGGCAAATGTTGCCGCTGGCAGCGTTGTGGCCGAGCCGGGCATTGTTGCCATTACCTCGGATGTTCTGCTGCGTGAAGTAGCGCACCTGGGCGAGGGGTAGAGACCATGATCGCTGTCTCGGACGAGCAGGTGCGAGAGCTTGTCGGTGCACTCCGGCAAAGTGGCCGGCGCGTGGTCTTTACCAACGGCGTGTTTGACATTCTCCATGCCGGCCACACGACGTATCTCGAAGCCGCTCGTGCGCTCGGCGACGTGCTCGTGGTAGGGCTCAACACCGACGAATCGGTCAGACGTCTTAAGGGTCCCGAGCGCCCCATCAACAGTGAACAGGATCGCGCCACGGTTCTTGCGGCACTGCGCAGTGTGGACCACGTGGTGCTGTTCGCCGACGACACGCCGCTTGGCCTCATCGAGTCTATCGTTCCAGATGTGCTGGTGAAAGGGGGCGACTATACGCGCCAGACCATCGTGGGTGCTGATGTGGTCGAAGCACACGGCGGACGTGTGGTGACCATTCCGCTTGTCGAGGGACGCTCGACAACGGGCATCATCAATCGCGCGCGAACGGTCTAAACCAGATCTCGCCGATGCTGACGCTGGCCATGAAGCGGCCAAAGTATTCCGTGAGTCCGGTGGACGGACCCCGAAAGCCCCCTTGCACGGCAAGGTCGACCGTTGCTGCATTGCCAAGTGGAAAGTCGACGCCGATGGAGCCGAAGATCTCGTTGACGTTGCTGCCATTCACGGTGTAGTACTGACGCTGATAGGCAAAGCCAGCTCTGTAACCAAGTTTATCGAAGAATGATGGTGCGTATCCGGCCGCCGTATGGCTGATGCCGATCGATGCGCGCATGAACTGACCGACCGAAGCCCACGCTGGCACGTTCATTGTCACACCGGACAGATCGGCGATCTCCACGTCGGCGCCCAGCGTTGTCCTGCCTGCATTGAACGCCGCACCCAGCCCGAAGGAGAAGGGCAGACCGGTGGTGGCATTTTCCGTGGTGGTTGTATCGAAGAACGTAGCCGTGCCGACGAATCCCACGACGCTGCGCGTGACCGTATAGCTGGCGTCACCACCGCCCGAGATAAAGGCTCCGAGGGACCACGACGAGTTTGGACGCAGATACAGTCCACCGCGCATGAGCAGGCCACGCACGTCATAGCCCGTCAGCGTGCGCACGCGTTCGCTGTACACATTCGTTGTTGCCTCGTCGGTCTGCGATGTCAGCCCGAACAGCACCTGCGTCGACAGGCCGGCGTAGAGCATCGGAAGCAGGCGGTACGACACACCCAGTTGAATGCTGGAGACCCCGCCGCTGCCCACCTGCGAGCTCTTTCCGCTAGGACGTGTTGAATCGGTAGCTGATCCTATCAGGCGCTCGACGGCGTAGTTCGTGCTTGAGTAGGGCGTGACGCCGAAGTTGACGCCGAGCCCCATGGCCGTATCGATCGAGAAGTGCGCCAGGATCCCATCGACCTCTCCGTTGTACTGACTTGACTGGCCGTCGCGTGCCGAGACGAAGTGTTGAGCAAAGCGGTAGGTGGCCTGCAGACGTGTAACGTTCGACATTCCAAGAAGCGCCGGATTGACCGTGTTGATGCCATGATCACTGGTCATGGCGATGCTCGTGCCGGCCATTCCATCATAGAGAGCGCCTGTAGAAAGGCGCAGGTCACCAAAGCCTACGGTGGAGTAGTTTGATCCTCCCTGCGCTGACGCGTTGGGGTGAATGATCAGCAGAGCCAGCAGTGCTGCACAGATCGCAGGTATCATCCTCACTTCTTCTCCGGCGGCACGGTGTAGATGAACGTCAGTCGCGGACGCAGTGCCGGCACGGCTGTGGTTGCGTGGAACACCAGGCGGTTCATCGTCCAGAACTCATTGCCTCCGGTTGCCTGAAACGTCAGCGTTGCCGGCTTGCGGTGACGGCGGATCAGATCGATCAGCGGACCGATGTTGCGGAAGCGGTAGACGCCGGAGGAATCATCACTGGATTCAATGACGATCGGCTGTCCCGTAGGGGGCTGATAGCGCAGGCTGATCTTCTGGTCGCGTCCACTCGTTCCAAGCACGCTGGCCGTCTGATCAAGCGTCATCTTCAGGTCGCCGCCCATCACGACGGCTCTCGGCGGGATCGAGTCGAGTTGCGTGGTTAGTCTGAACTTGACGTTCCGTGACCCTTGAATGGTGAGCGAGGATGGTTGCGGGTCGGTGTCGTTGACGAAGCTCGCGACTGTCGATTCGAGTGAAATGATCTGCGTTGCCGTATCGCGCCTACTGCGAACGATCACGCGAAGGCGCATCTTCTGCGTTGCGGAGGCAATGTTCCGGAACTGCCGGATCTGTTTCATACCCGAGGGTACAAGAGCGAAGCCATAGATCTTCTTCAGCTTTGCCGTATCGCGTGAGTCCACCAGCCAGCGCTTGACGGTTGCCTGATCGAACGGAATGTTGATGACCGTAGAATCGGGCACGACGCTGGCAAGGGGCTCGGAATACGTTGCGATCGGTTTGTCGGTTGTTGCGTAGTACTCCGAAACATCAGCCCCATTCCAGATGGAGTCCCATGTTACGTCGGCGGCCCAGAATTTCTTCAGGTCATAGACCTTGAACGACATCAGTCGGTCGGCCGTGTCGCCCACGGCATAGTTCTGCGGATACAGCTGCAGGTTGGCGCTCGAAACATCGAAGGTTGTGTCGGAGAATGCCGAGTCACCCAGGACTTCGGCCGGGAAGCGTAGGATCTCGCAGAAGAGCCGTGCTTCGGCCGAGCGTGTCGAGCCGAGGAGGAAGTATGACGAGTTGACCAACGGCAGTTCAGCGGCCGTTGTGGTGTCGCCCGTCAAGAGCGGCATGGTAGCCGACGAAGCCGTGTAGAGCGAGTCGGTACCGGGAATGAGCTCGCTGCCCACGATCGAGGGAGCATCATTACACGATAGCAGCAAGAGGCACATGGCCGGCAATCCGAGCCAGCCGAAGAGTTGAAGACGCACGGTACGGATCACCTTTACTTGACGTCCTTGACCAGGGATCGGTAGAACTCGTCGTACAGCTTCGCCGATGCGCTCCAGCCCACAGGGGTTTGCATTGCCCGAAGCACCAGGGTGTCCCACGCCGTGTCTGATGCATGCAGGGTCAGCGCGCGCTTGATGGTGCGCGTGATCTCGGCGGCATCTGCCTTCTTCAGGAGGAAGGCCACGCCCTTTGAGCCGTCGGCGCTCACATCCGTCAGTCCTTCGGCTATGCCGCCCACCGACGTCAGCACGGGGATCGTGCCATAGGCAAGAGCGATGCGCTGGAACTGTCCGCTGTTCTCATGTCGCGAAGGCTTCAGCAGCATCGTCGAACCGGCGATCGCCAGATGAAGGAATTCCTCATCCATTGGTGTGCGCACGGCAACCTGACGTGGGTGTTGCTTTACAAGGGCCTCGGCGGCCTTCTTCAATGGAGTTGGCAGGTCGAATCCAATCAGCACCTGCGCACCAAGCTTCACAATGTCCGAAGCTGCGGCGATGAAGGCATCGGCTCCGCGATCTTCTCGCAGGGGGCCAAGGAAAGACACGACGGCCTTTGCGCCGTTGACCTCGAGTCCGCAGGCCTTCTGCAGTGCTTCGCGCACCGAGGACTTCCCTGATGGATCATCGACGCTGAACTTCGGGCGGATCGCTGCATCCGACTTCGGGTTCCACTGCAGCAGGTCGATCCCATGATTGATGCCCACCAGTGGCTTCTTTTGCAGTAGCGGCGTCCAGTTTTCCTTGAATTCCTTCAGCGCTGTCAGCTCTGCGGCGTATCCCGGTGAAAGTGTCGACACGCGGTCTGCATATGCCATGCCAAGGCGCGTGAAGTTCATCTTGTTCTTGTACTTGCCTTTTTCGAGCACGTCATCGGTAAGGCCTGTCTTCTTCAGAGACTTCAGAGGGAAGACGCCCTGCTCATCGAAGTCGGTGATCGAGAAGACAACCTTGGTCTTCTTGAACTCCTGCTCGTAGCGTGTGCGGATGTAGGCCGGGATCAATGCTGTCTGCCAGCCTACGCAGTGGATGATGTCGGGAAACCAGCCAAGTAGAAGGCATGTTTCCAGTACCGTGCGATTATAGAAAATGAACCGCTCGTCGTTGTCACCAAACAGCGTACCCGTTGCATTATCATGCTCGATGCCTTTGTTCACATCGAGGTAATTCGAATTCGTTGTGATATAGGCCTGAACCTTGACACGGGGGTTGTTGATCGAGCTTGATTTGACCGTGGCCAGATGGGCATCTTCACCAACTGGTATCGGGATATCACGCAGGCGATTGATCTCGTGAATGCGGTTCTTCCGCTCCGAAATGAAGCCGTACTTGGGCATCATCGCGCGGATGTCATGGCCGATCTCGCGCACGCCCAGTGAGTGGGCATAGCAGAGGTCGGCAAACTCTGACGTCTTGATGAAGGGATAGATCTCGCTCGTCACGAACAAGATACTCAGCGGTTTCGCCATGAAGTCAGCCCGTATAGGTAGGTCAATACTCCCCCGAAAGTTTTCAAAAATACGGCTCAAACCGACGCTTTCGACGTTATCCACAACGACGTGCGAGATTTTTTTCCTGTTTAAGGGGGCTTTTTCACAAACCCATTTGCAGATTGATTTTTTTCCCCTATGTTTGTGGCCCCTTGAACGCGCCTGGCGCCTCACGGGATCGAAAAGCCGAACGGCCGCAAGTGGCAGCATCAGTTGAGAACGGTGGCAGGTCGGTGTGAATTCGAGTGTTCTTTGACAGCAGGAGAGAA
>DNLG01000030.1 GCA_003488525.1 Bacteroidota bacterium
TGTAGCCGAGTGACCGAAGGATGTCTCGCCGGATGGTATCGGTCAGCAGGTCGCCTAGGCGTTCTCGCGTGATACCGTCGTCGAGCAGAGGGCGGGCCCATTCCGGCACACGCTCACGTTTCAACTGCTTCTGCACATAGTGGTGGCAGCAAGGGGCTGCCAGAATTGTGTTGGCGTTCAAACGCACTGCCAGGGCAAGTGCATCATCGGTGGCGGTGTCACAGGCATGCAGAGCGATGACCACGTCTGTAGACGCATGCTCATCGGTCCAGGGCGGACGTGATGCGGCGATGGTTGCGCACTCGAAGCTGGCATGCGTCAGACCGATGTTCCTGGCCGTGCGATGGCAATGTTCGATCACATGTTCACTTGCATCAACGCCATGAAGATGCACCGTGCACCCGTCGCGCTGCAGCACGTAGCTAAGCGCCAGCGAAAGGTAGGCCTTGCCGCAGCCTGCATCCAGGATGCGCACCTCAGCGCCGGTGATGGACGCTCGTGCTATGTCGATAAGGTGGCAGATCTGACGGTATTTGTCAGACATGCCCGTGCGGATGGTGCCGGCGGCGTCCGAGATGTCGAGTGCATGCAGAAGCGGGGCATCAGTTATGGGATCAAGTGCGTGACGCTTCACGCGGTCACGGGTAATGTTGCTCCAGTCGTGTCGGGAGGGTTTGCCCGTCCGAATGGTCCTCCTCCAGGCCCCTTGCTTGAACTTCTGCAAGATGTGTACGTCCGCTTCTGGGGTCTGCAGCAGGACCTGGCCCCAGCCGTCGTCAAGAAATCGTTCGATCAGAGATTCCACGGACTCAACAGCGTCATCGGCCGGGTCGGTAAATGACTGCCGCTCGGTAAACCGCACAATGCGTACGTGCCAACCTCCGACTGCAGGCTCGGCATGAACCACAATACGGGCGTGCGCCGCCCCCTTCGGCGGCTTGGAAAACGTCGCAACACATGCCGAAACGGCCGGGGGTAGCAGGGACATTCTGCGAAGTTAATGGGCGGACACCGAAGAGGGTACTGGGTACTGGGTACTGGGTACTGGGTACTGGGTACTGGGTACGTGATCGTCTTTCCGGCGAAAGCGTTAATCCACCTGCTTGCCGCCCCGGGCATCCCAACATTTCGCCGTAATTTCGGCCTTCGCGAGCGTAAACGAGCACAACCGTGTCGAGTGCGTTTGCGCTGCAAACTTTCACTGACAGCCCCCTGAAATCATGACATCACGACAGATCCGGCAGACCTTTCTCGACTTTTTCCGCGACCGTTCACACCGTATCGTGCCTTCGGCGCCGGTGGTACCGCACGGAGACCCGACGCTGCTGTTCACAAACGCCGGGATGAATCAGTTCAAGGATGTCTTCCTCGGCACCGGTAAGCGCGACTACACGCGCGCTGCCGACACGCAGAAGTGCATCCGTGTTTCCGGCAAGCACAACGATCTTGAAGAGGTTGGCTACGACACCTACCATCACACATTCTTTGAGATGCTGGGCAACTGGAGCTTTGGAGACTACTTCAAGAACGAAGCCATTGCCTGGTCGTGGGAGCTGCTGACATCCGTCTACGGTCTGCCACCTGAGCGACTGCACGCTACCGTGTACCGCACCGATGACGAATCTTTTGAGATCTGGAAGAAATATCTGCCGGAGACGCAGATTCACAGATTTGACGAGAAGGACAACTTCTGGGAGATGGGCGAAACGGGGCCCTGTGGTCCGTGCACGGAGATCCACTTCGATCGGACACCGGACCTGAGCGGCGGACCGCTTGTGAACGCCGGCGTGCCTGAGGTGATCGAGATCTGGAACAACGTCTTTATTCAGTACAACCGCAAGGCAGACGGGTCGCTCGAGGAGCTTCCATCGAAGCACGTCGACACGGGCATGGGCTTCGAGCGCCTGTGCGCCGTCATGCAGGGGAAGAATTCCAACTACGACACCGATGTGTTTCGCCCCCTGTTGAGCTATACCGAATCACTCTGCGGTCGGGAGTATCGCCCGGAGCTGGACCACCCTGACGGCGTGGCTATGCGCGTGATCGCTGATCACATACGAACGCTTTCGTTTGCCATAGCCGATGGAGCAATGCCAGGTAATGAGGGAAGGGGCTATGTGCTGCGACGCATCCTTCGTCGGGCCGCACGCTACGCCCGTAACCTTGGGCTAACCGAGCCCGTTCTTTGGAAGCATGTCGAGATCCTGTGTCACACCATGGGCGATGTCTTCCCGGAGATCGTCGAGCGTCGAGACCTGATCGAGCGTGTTGTGCGGGCCGAGGAAGAGTCGTTCCTCGCCACTCTTGACCGCGGTCTGCAGCGCTTTGATACGCTTTCGATGGTGGGTGATACGGTTTCAGGGTCGGATGCCTTCGAGCTCTATGATACGTTTGGCTTTCCGCTCGACCTGACGCAGCTGATCGCTCGTGAGCGAGGCTTGCAGGTAGATGTTGCCGAATATGACCGTCTGCTCGAAGAGCAGCGTGCTCGCTCGCGCGCTGCCCGCAAGTCGCATGCGCAGGAAGCCGTCACCGAAACCATTGATGCCGTGTCACGTTTCACCGGGTATTCGCACATAGAGAGTGCATCCAGCATTCTCCATGTTTCAAGGAATACCATTGTGCTAGCTGAAACACCATTTTACGTCGAGATGGGCGGTCAGGTATCCGATACCGGCACGCTCACGGTAGGGGGCTCAACCTACCGCATCGACGATGTCCGCAAGATTGGCGATGCTATCGTCCACATCTGCGATGCGGACGTTGATGCCAACGTTGGCGATGTTGCCCTTGCGCGGCTTGACGTGCCGCGCCGGCGCGACATCGAGCGTGAGCACTCCGTCACGCACATTCTGCACGAGGCACTGCGTCGCGTCCTCGGAACGCACGTGCAGCAGTCGGGGTCGCTTGTCGAGCCCGAGCGGCTGCGCTTCGACTTTACGCATTTCGAGCGTGTTCGGGAAGAAGACATCGAGGCCATCGAGCAGATGGTCAACGAGAAGATCTTCGAGTCCATTGCGGTGCACATCGAAGAGATGCCGATTGAAAAGGCCCGTACCGTCCCGAACGTCAAGATGTTCTTTGGTGACAAGTACGGTGACAGTGTGCGTGTGGTTTTCATCGACGAAAAGTTCTCCGTGGAGTTCTGCGGCGGTACGCACGTGCGCAACACCAGCGAGATCGGACTGTTCAAGATCCTCAGCGAGTCGAGTGTTGCCAGCGGTGTGCGACGAATCGAGGCCATTGCCGGCCGCAGCATTCCAATCTGGCTGAAGGATCTCGACGTGCAACGTGCCGGACTGCGTGATGACATGGCTCGTCAGGCCGAGCGCATCAAGCAACTCGAAAAGGAACTCACTGCTCTCAAGTCTGACGAGCTCAAGGGGCTTATCCCCTCGATCGTCGATGCTGCCGTAAACCTCGACGGCGTGCGAGTCGCAACCGCCCGGATCGATGTTACCGATGCTGAACAGCTCAAGACCTTGGGCGACGAGCTGCGCTCGGCACTAAAGTCATCCGGTGTAGGCCTGCTGGCCTCGGTCATTGATGACAAAGTGCAGCTGGTATGCGTTGTGACCGATGATCTTACCAAGACTCTTTCTGCTGGTAAGCTCGTTGGCGCGGCGGCAAAGCAACTTGGCGGCGGTGGAGGTGGAAAACCTCACATGGCCACGGCCGGGGGCCGAGATATCTCGCAGCTTGATTCTGTACTTTCGAACTTCTCAACACTGATCACAAACCTCTAACAGGAACCCAATCATGTCAAACTCCTACGAAGCCGTCGGTACGCTGCATCACCTCACCGAGACACAGCAGGTGAAGGATACCTTCAAAAAGCGCGAGTTCGTGCTCGAGATCGCCGATGGAAACTACCCACAACACATCAAGTTCCAGGTCACGCAGGACCG
>DNLG01000128.1:0-921 GCA_003488525.1 Bacteroidota bacterium
TTTCCCTCGCGCGCAGCGCGTTTCTAGTCAGCGTAGCGGGATTCGAACCCACGACCTCCACTACCCCAAAGTGGCGCGCTACCGGGCTGCGCTATACGCTGATTCCCTCGAAAGGGGTCGCAAGTTAGCAATGTTCGAGGGAAATCACGGGACCACGCAACCGGCAACATGGCCGGTGGATGTGGTGAGGACGGCGGTGAGCGGGCCGGCGCTTGCATGTGTGGACGGACGCTCGATACGTGTCAGACCGACCGCGGTCTCGACCATGGTTTGCGCGTGACGGCGGCCATCGAGGTCGTACCACGAGATGGTTGCCGGATGGTTCCTATCGGCCGTGATCTCGAGATAGGATCTGCCACCCACCACGACTCCGCGCGTGCTGATGCATAGCGCAGGAGGTGCTTCTGTGCGCTCAGCTACATTGGTTACGTCCGTGAGCTTGAAATCCCACAGCCCCCTACCATAGGTGCAGAAACGGAACACATCAAGGGGCTCCACACGGTCCACATGCCAGTAGACCTGGTCGGGTGCACCGAGATCCGTGATATCGGTCCAGACCTTCGTGGCGGTGTCGTACACAAACGCTCCGACGTCGGTTGCAGCCGCGATATGACGTCCGTCGCGCGTGGTAGCCAGTGACATGACCAGGCACGGTGGCAAACCCGGCAGTGGCGCAAACGTAGCGCCTGCATCAGTGCTTGCATAGACACCCGGGCCATCGTAGCCCGATCCGCCAACGAGCACACGGGCTGGATTCAGAGGAGCAACGCACAGTGCATTGCCGGAGAAGTAGTGGCCCGTGATCTTGTCCGGACGTGACAGCTTGGTCCACGACAGCCCCCTGTCCGTGGTTCGCCAGATGCGCGCTGCCGATGTCACAACATAACAGACGTTATCATTAGAGGGGGCGAAGGACAATGC
>DNLG01000128.1:1189-3435 GCA_003488525.1 Bacteroidota bacterium
CCACCGCCGAGCCATGCATGGTCGGGTTTGGATGAGCCGACCGTGAGCGGCGGCAGCCATAGATGATTCTTGTGCGGAAACTCCAGGCCTGAAGGCTCCCATCCGTCCTCATGATTCGGGATGTACATCGTAAAGCCCGGATAGACGGTAAAGAGCGACTGGCCACCGTCGCCGGAAACGAGACTGGAATAGTCGCCACTGATCATCTGCTGGAATGAGCGCACACCTCCGCTGTCGACACGGCTACGCTGGAAGCCCTGATCCTGCGAACCCGCGCTCACCACCTGTACGTTGTCGCGGCTTGTGTAGGAGCCATAGTACTGACTGATGTTGAGGTTCCGCAGTGAGATATTGCGGACCTTCTCGCCTCCTCTGCGCGAGATGTACAGTCCACCGTCGGTACAGATGAAGGTAACGCCCGAGGGATACCCTACGATGGCCGGCACGTCCGCGTGAAGCTTGTTGACAGGGTCAGCGTAGTATTGACCCCAGCCGTTAACGATCGTCCATGTCTGTGCATCGTCGCCCGACATGTAGGTATCTACCCCACCAAAGAGCCACTGACCGTTCTCGTGCGAATAGCCGAAAGACTGCTGGTCAAAGGGGCTGAACCGTACGCCCCCTCGCTTGACCCATGTCTGACCGCCGTCGACGCTGAGGAAGAAGGTGGTCGTGTCCGACCGCGTACATGCGGCGATCACGTATTCAGGGCTGGGTCCGGCAAACAGCACCGTACCAAGATTCGCGATCGATGCAAACGGTCTGACGCTCAGCGTTGTTAGCGAAGCATCGGCTGCAACAGATGAAACGGTATCGGCATGATAGAGTCCCACATTGGCGATGCCATCGGTCCAGAGCTGGGCCATGCCGTCGATCCAACGCATTCTCTGGAAACTCCTGCCGGAATCGATGCTTCGATACCATACCTTGCGCGCCTTCCATGCCGGCGAATAGTCCCATTCATTACCAACAGCGTGAATCTCCAGCCGTCCCTGCCGGGTGCACGCAACGGCATTATCGAACCATCCCCATCGCTGCATCTCGGTAAGCCCGTCAGCCTGCGACCACTTCTCTGTGGCCAGGTCGAAGATCCATGCACGGCAGGCGCGCGAGACAACCACCAGATACTCTGTGTTGTCGCTTCGGCGCACCAGCTTCAGTAGCTGAGGGTCTTCGATCCGTCGCAGGTCCGAGTGACACGTCCACATCTTTCCGGTGGTGTCGCCTGACCAGATCGTACCACCCGCACCGGCAAGCCATACACGTCCGGTGGCGTGATCATACTCAACGGCCACTACCCGCCCGGCCTGGTTAACGCTTCCTACTTCGCTCCAACGTCCGCTCACGCGATCATTGAACGGCATGCGCTCGGCGCCATTGATTCGCTGCGCAAATCGCGCATCACGCACCGCATCGTTAACCACGCGCCAGTTCATGCCGGGCGGCACCACGTGGAGCGATTCGAAGAACTCTTCGGCCTGACGTTTATGCTCAGCCCCTTCCCGCTGCCATGCGGGCGTCTGTGTTTGAGCTGAGAGCTCGATAGCGATGACGAGGATGGCCAGGAAAGGTAGCATAGGGGTCAGCGATTACTCTATGATGAATGTGCCACGACGCGAGATCATGCCGCCAGTGGCCGTGATCATGTAGACACCTCGCGGAAGCTCGGCAAGGGGGCGAGGCAACGCTCCACCCGCAAGCTCCATCATCTCATCAATCACAACGGCGCCCTGCATGCTGATGACGCGCACCTGCGTTGGTCCCGTCAGCGCTGCATCAAGATGCAGGATCTGTGAAGGGGCCAGAGGATTGGGGTAGAGCGATGTAAACAACGGTACGTCCTCGACGCTGGATGTGCCTTCAACCGTGATCTCCACAGGTTCGAGGAACGTCCAATCGTCGCCATTGTCCGGACCGCCATTGCCATTGACGGCATTAGCAACTGCCTGCACGTAGTATGTGCCCGGAGTCTCCGGCGCCGTCCATGAGAAGGCAAACGTCACCTTTTTATCCATCATGGTCTTCGGTGCCGCCTGCGTGATCTCCTGTCCGCTTCCTGGTGTGCGTACGCGCAGTCCGCTACCGGTAGGCGCAACCGACAACGTGCCGGCGGCACCCATCATGGCTGTTGGAGCCGATCGCACGGCGATGCTGATACCTGCAGAGCGGGCTGTTTCATGTCCGACGATGATCGAGAAATCGACCTTTTCGCCGGGCTTCACACTCCGTGGTCCGTTGAGCGTAAC
>DNLG01000142.1:0-1208 GCA_003488525.1 Bacteroidota bacterium
TGATCATGCCGCAGAGGACAAGAAGCGTAAGGAAGAGATCGAGCTCCGCAATCAGGCCGATCATCTTGTGTACAGCTCCGAAAAGCAGATGAAGGAGTTTGATGTGAAGCTCGACGCCGATACCAAGGATCGTATCACGAAGGCCAAAGACCGACTTGCCGACGCGGCCAAGAACAACGCCTCCGACATCCGTCCGGCGATGGACGCTCTGAATCAGATTTGGAGCGAAGCATCCACGAAGATGTACGAGCAGGCCTCGACGGCATCGTCACAGCAAGCCCCTTCCGAAGAGGGTCCGGCCCCAGGGGGCGATGGTAACAAGGTCGAAGACGCCGACTATACGATCGTCGACGAGAAGTAAGCTGATCCGTGCCGGTCTGCTTCATTCCGGCACAGAGTACACCACCCGCGCCCGCACCGTTTCACCACCGGTGCGGGCGTTTTTGTTAGGAGTCGACCGTTGAGAATGGAAGAAGCGGAACACGTATTTTCCCTTCATGACACGATCGATCTACGCCTCTGCTCTTGCACTGACACTCGTGGCCTTCGCCGGGCCACTCGCTGCTCAGGAGAACATCCATGAACGGCACATGGAGCGTGCCCACCCGACACCGGTTGTTTCGTCACAGCCGGAGATGGTGAAGCTCCCATTCATCGAAGATGATCAGCTGCCGACGTTGTTCACCAACGTGAACATGGTGATCGCTGCCGAGAACGACCAGCTTCCGACGCAGAACGAATCATCGATCGCCATTAGCCCCCTCAATCCTAAGCTGATGATCGGCTCCGCGGTCGATTATCGCGGTGGGTCATCAACCTGGGCGTACTACTCTACCGACGCTGGATACACGTGGAGCAACGTTTCACTCGGGACTGCCCGACCTGGCTGGACGTCAACAAACGACCCGTCAGTTTGCTTTGATCACAAGGGCAAGGGCTATCTGTGTTACGGTGGCTTCCGTCGAACAGGCAATGCACAGTTCGGCGAGAACGGCGTTTTCATCAGCTCGACGACCGATGCCGGTCAGACCTGGTCGATGAAACACACCGCCGTGATCATTCACACGGGCGTGCAGACGGCGGACTCGGCCTTTGAAGACAAGTACTACGTTCACGTCGATACAGCAGCAACGTCGCCGCACCGCGGAACACTCTACATTCCCTGGAAGCGCGTCATCAATCGAGACTCGTCCACCCAGATCGTGATC
>DNLG01000142.1:1448-3716 GCA_003488525.1 Bacteroidota bacterium
GATGGCTCGGTTCATCTCGTCTGGAACAGTGGTACCGAGTCGGCTATTCGGTACGCCCGTTCAACCGATGGAGGAACCACGTGGACTGCTCCTCGCATCATCCATCGGTACAATCCTTTCGGCGTCAAGAGCGTGGTTGCCGGTCAGTCCAACTCACGCGTCAAAGGCGTCGTGCGCGCTGAGTGTTATCCGACGCTGACGATCGACAACACGCGGGGTCCGCGCAACGGCTGGATGTACCTGTCATGGGCGGCAGACAACTACCCGAACGTGTATGTTTCCCGGTCGACAGATAACGGTCAGTCCTGGTCAGAAGCTCGTATTGTGCACTCAGACACCACCAACGATCAGTTCTGGTCGTGGATCGCGCTCGACCCCACCAGTGGTGATGTTGCCGTGATGTATGCCGACAGCCGCGATGACTCTGCAAACATTCTCGTACGTACATACGTGAGTCTTTCCACCGATGGTGCAGAGACATGGGTCGACCGCAGAGCCGGCGACGGGAACAGCGATCTGCGCAATAATCCGTTCAGCGGCGGCACCTTTGCCGGCGATTACTCTGGATGTGATTTCCGCAACGGTATTGTCTATCCGTCCTGGGTGGACATGCGTAACACCACGAGTGCTAACAGAGCCGATAACGACGTCTATACGGCCGTCGTGAACACTCGTGCACCCGCCGCAGCGCAGCGTTTTACCGCCTCGACGATTCCGGATCGTCCAACACAGATCGATCTTGCCTGGGACCCTGTTACGGTGCGGGCCTTTGGTCAGCCCCTTGATCCGTCACAGCTCCGGTATCTTCTCAAACGCAATGGTGTTTTCCTACGCGAGCTGGAAGGCACGGTAACGACGTTTACCGACACCGGACTTGTGAAGTATCGTCGCTACACGTACACGCTGATGGTGACTACACGTTCCGACTCCAGCGCCCCGCAATTGGCATCGGCCTGGGCCGGTGGTTCACGTGAACCGGGTATTCCGAAGCTCATCAGCGCGGTTGGATCCTCATCTCGGCCGATCAGCTGCACCGTTGGACTGCCCAACAGGCGACTCGACGGCATCACGCCCTTGGTGAATCTCTCGAAACTCGTCCTCACGGCAACGGACTTCGACCAACAAAGTGCACTGGCAGTCGATGACTCCGGCGCCGTGATCACGCGTGACATCACACCTGATGCCCGTGGATGGTATCGAGTGCAGGCCAGCGTCGCTGATGCGGATGGCAACGAGAGCCCAAAGAGCGATTCGCTGTGGGTCTTCACGGGCGATGCCGGCTTCCGTGATGAGGACTTTACCCGTGAGCCACGGTATCGTAAGATTCAGGGGGCTTGGGGGACGACGACGAGCTTCTTCCGCTCTGCTCCGGCGGCATATGCACACTCTCCGTCTGGACCCTATCAGCCGAATCGGCGTGACACCGTGCAGTTGATGCCAATAGTCCCTGTCAGGGGGCCGCGCATACCGGAGGAGGGTCTGTTCGTAACGATGTACGTGGCGGCCTTCATCGATCCGACCGATACCATGTTCTTGGAAGCTTCGACAGAGGGTGTCGCTGGACCATACACGACACTTGATTGGTGGAATGCATCAAAGGATGCGCGCTGGTCAGACACCACAAAGGGGGATGACGCATGGCGTGACGTCAGACTACAGCTACCCGAGGGAAGCGAGGGAAGAGACACAACACATCTGCGACTCCGCTTTCGGTCAAATGCATCTCGCCAGTCAGACGGATTCTATATCGATGACATTCAGATAGGTCTCGTATCCGTGCCTGAGCGGGAGAGTCGACAACCGATCTCCGTCTTCCCCTCCCCTGCATCAAGTCATTGCAACGTGACATTGCCAACAGACCTTCCTGTCGATGACGCATGGCTGACCGATATCACAGGCATGCGCTGTGCAACATCATGGTATCAGCGTGGCAGTACGTTGATCGCCAACCTGCAGGCGCTGGCGTCCGGTCGCTACGTCATATCAGTCCGCACCGGATCGACGATCTCGAGTCTGCCAGTCATGGTTGTTCGGTAAGCCCCTTGACGCGCGACGTGCGCTTAAACGGCTTCACCTGAGCGAAGCGTGAAACCGATCTGCGTGCCGTGGCCAGCGCTCGATGAGACATCAATGTGTGCATCGTGAGCTTCGAGAATGTGTTTCACGATTGCCAGTCCAAGACCAGTGCCTCCGACTGCGCGTGAGCGGTCCTTGTCAACGCGGTAGAATCGTTCGAAGATGCGTGACAGGTGCTGCTCCGGGATGCCG
>DNLG01000142.1:3973-5596 GCA_003488525.1 Bacteroidota bacterium
TTCGTTAACACCTGCGAGAGCCGTTCCTTGTCACCATACACCGAGCGGGCATCATCGTGCGAATAGGTAACCGTGACATTTGCCTGACGTGCTCGGATCTCTGAGTTGTGTACCAGTTCGGTGATGAGGTCGACGATATCAAAGTATCGGAATGAGAACTTCAACTCTCCGCTTTCAATCCGGGAGATGTCGATGAGGTCGTTCAGAAGAACGTTCAGGCGCATCGCGTTGTGATAGGCCTTTTCCAGAAACGGGATGGCAACGGCCGGATCGTCCTTCGCGCCATCGAGGAGCGTCTCCAGATAGCCCTGAACGCTGAAGATCGGTGTGCGCAGTTCGTGTGAGACATTGGCAATAAACTCTGAGCGCACTCGCTCGAGACGGCGCATTTCTTCGATATCGTGCGCAGCACGGTCTGCCAGCCGGTTAATCGCCGTTGCCGTCTGCGCAACGGCCGGATCGACGTTGTCTGGTAGCACGATGCGCGTGCTCACAGCGCCCTGGGAAATGGAGGCCGTGGTCGACTCAACAATCTCCAACGGAAGGCGCACGGACCGCTGGAGTCGACGGCGCTGAAGGGCAGAGGCCAGCAGAGCGCCCGCCAGAAACGTCACGCTGCAGAGAAGGACAACAGTAAAGAGAGCGCCGGAGAGCGCCGGGTCATCAGGCATACTGGCAAAGTTAGACCTGCTCGGTGAAACGGTAGCCCACACCCTTGACCGTTTCGATCCACGTGCCATAGGCGCCGAGTTTTTCGCGGATCTTGCTGACGTGTACGTCCACCGTCCGATCGATCACGAAAACGCTTTCACCCCAGATTCGGCGCAGAAGCGCTTCGCGGGAGAACACCTTGCCACGGTTGGCAGCAAGAAAGGCCAGGAGCTCAAACTCTTTCTTCGGAAAGAATGCCTCTTTACCGTCAACGCGCACCGTGTAGTTCTGACGGTTGATCTCGAGGTTGCCCAGACGCAGGATCTCCGGAGCAACAATGGTCTCTGCGCGACCGGCATCCCCACCCCGGCGTAGAATACTTTTGACACGAGCCAGTAGTACCCGAGGAGAAATTGGCTTCTGGAGGTAATCGTCGGCTCCAAGTTCCAGGCCGAGGATCTGGTCGATCTCGGTGGACTTGGCCGTGAGAAACATGATCGCGGTGTCGGCAAACGCACGGTCCTGCCGCAACAACCGACAGACCTCGAAGCCATCCATACCCGGCATCATCACATCGAGAATGACCAGGTCAGGACGCTGATTCTTCGCTGCCTCAAGCCCCTTCATCCCATCCGTGGCTGTCTGAACGCGATAGCCTTCCTTGGACAGGTTGTAAGAGATCAGATCGAGGATGTCTTGCTCGTCGTCCACGATCAGGATCTTCTTTTCCATGTGCTTTCCGTTGCGATGTGAAGGTGTGCGAAGTTACGGTCAGGCCTGTCAGGGGGCGGTTAAAATCCGGTAACATTGCTGGCATCGTGGGACGATAAGTTGGTTATTTTCCGAGGCCATTTTGCGCTTCATAACGCGACCATATTTCTTGGGGGGAAAGGGTCGCCATCAGCGGTATGTTCTGCTGATGACGCTGGCGCTTGCGTGCGTGTTTTGCAATCTGCACACGGCTGTTTCCCA
>DNLG01000142.1:5800-22611 GCA_003488525.1 Bacteroidota bacterium
GCGATGTGCGTTCGCTCGACGATTCGCGCATGACGGCCGGACGCTCCTCTGCTGTGATCTCTGATCCTTCAACGGGCGAACTGCTGTTCTACACCGATGGCGTAACGGTGTGGAACCGTTACCATGAAGTCATGCCGAATGGCACGGGGCTCATGGGCGACCCTACAACAAGTCAGGGAGTGCTGGTAGTACCAGCTCCGGGTCGTCCCGGAATTTACTATCTGTTCAATGCAGCCCCAACCTCCGCCCCCGATGCCGCCTATCGATGTCTGTGTCTGTACTACAGCATCATCGACATGCGCGCCAGTAACGGACTCGGCGATATCACCACGAAAAATGAATTCGTGCTCAGCGATGTGACCGAACACCTTACGGCAACGTTGGACTGTCGGGGTGACAGCTGGTGGATTATCACGCGCAGCCGTGTCTCCCGCCATTTCTATAGTCTTCGGCTAGGCAGGGACTACCTGGAAACGACCCCAGTCGTTTCAGCAGTAGGCAATCCACTTCTGGAAGCTCGAGGTGCGGGGCAGCTTCATGTCTCCCCCGATAATCGTCGTATGCTGCTGACCTCGACAACGGGCAACTCGCAGCTGTTCGACTTCGACGGGCAGACCGGACGCGTCACCGGTGGCACGAGCCTCTTCGGTGCAGAGAACAAGGGCGAACACTACGGCGCAGCATTTTCACCTGACGGGCGTCGGGCCTACATCACTGTCAGCAACGCCGACAACACCCGCACCACACAACTGTATCAGTTCAACGTTGCTCTCAGGAGTGCAACGGATGTTGTCGCTTCAAAGGCACTCGTGGCGGACCTGTCACAGACCTCATCATGGGTACCTCTGCAGCTCGGGCCGGACGGACGAGTCTACGTTGGCATCCCGGGGATGCGCAGCCTGAGTGTCATCCAGTCGCCGAACAATGACGCCCCCTCGGTGGACTTTGAACGCAATGCGATAGCCCTTGCGGGAAGTGTCCGATCGGGATTGCCCAACATTGCTGCTCCGTTGCTGTTTGAAGCAGCTGATCGGAACTCCGGTTGTGTGTTGCCGGTGGCGGACTTCACGGCACCAAGCATATTGTGTGCGGGCACAACAGCAGCATTTGTCGACAAGAGCTCGGGGAATGTCGAGTCGTGGCAATGGCAATTTGAAGGGGCTACGCCATCGACGTCAACCGAACGCAACCCATCGAAGATCACGTATAGCACGGCAGGAACATACACCGTACGACTCATCGTCAGAAGCGTGTACGGCATTGACACATCAACGGCGAAGATCGAGGTCCTGAAGCGCCCGTCTCTTGCGACCGATTCGACCGTGATTGCCTGCCCGGATAGCCCCCTGCAGCTACATGTAACGGGCGCTGACAGCTATCGTTGGATTCCGGCTACCGCCGTGAGCGATCCAACCTCGCCCTCGCCGATCGTGCGCGTTCGTACGACCACACGCCTGACCGTCATTGGCACGGGCAGTGATGGATGCACCGACACGGCCACGGTTCTCGTGCGCGTGCCGACCACGAGTGTCAGCGCAAACGCAACGATCTGTCGTGGTGCATCGGTGCAGCTGCGCGCTTCCGGGGGCAATGCCTATGCATGGAGCCCGGCTACCGGACTCAGCGACACGACCTCTGCATCACCGGTCGCGAATCCGCGTGAATCGACAACCTACGTCGTGACGATCGACCTTGGAGACTGCACCGTGCGTGACACCGTACGCGTAACGGTGTTGGACTCCTTCATGGTCCGTATCGACGGCCCTTCTCAGGCCTGTGCCGGCGACACGGTCACGCTTAGAGCTACAGCCGGTACGGTCTTCGAATGGAGTGGTCCTGGCCTGCTGAAAGGATCGGCCGACACGGCGCGTGTCGTTCTGCCTGTGGACGGGAGCCGCATAGAGCTTCGCGTGCAGAGTGGACTTTGCTCGGCATCTGATGTCATCGACATCGCCCCCTATACGCTACCGAAACTGACCGTTCAGCCCAGCGTCAGGATCTGCTCTGGAGAGCGGGTGCGTCTTACGGCTGATGCCGGTGGAGCATCCATCCGATGGTTCCCTTCTGTGGGACTTGACGTCGATACCGGTGGCGTCGTAACGGCATCGCCGCGTATCTCCACAACCTATTTGATCGAGGCCACCAGTGAGACGGGCTGTTCGGTGCGGGACACCATTCGTGTGACAGTGACTCCAACGCCGAGCGTCAACGCCGGTGCCGACCTTTCCATCTGCGCCGGTGTGGGCAAACGACTTCTTGCGTCAGGTTTCGGAGAGGTATTCTCCTGGTCGCCGGCCGATGGCCTGAGCGACCCAACGTCACTAACTCCGGTTGCATCACCAACGGTGACCACCACCTATGTTCTGCGATCGCAGATCGGCAGCTGCGAGGAGTTTGACACGGTGACGGTCTACGTTTCGAGGCTGCGCGTCAGGCTTACCGGCGACACAACGGCGTGCCGCGGAAATGCCGTTCGCATTCAAGCCAGCGGCGCTTGGCAGTACAGATGGAGTCCGGCGCTGGGTTTGGTCGACAGCACGTCGGCAACACAGACCTTTATCGCTGACACAACCGTCACCTACACGGTCACGGGCGTCGATGGTCTTGGATGTACCGAAACACAGTCGATCACGATCGTCGTTCGTGACACCGTCTCACTGTCCGTCACGGCAGGCACGATCTCAGCAACGGCTGGTCAGGATAGCGTAGGTATCCCGGTCATTATTGACGTACCGGAACACATGCTGCCGCTGCACCTGGACGAAATGCGTGCCACTCTGGTCAATGACGTTGGCGCATTCTTCCCGACGAGTACAGATCGGGGCGATCTGCGGGTAAGCATACGTGGCAAGCAACGTTTATCACACCTACGCATCCAGAACATCGAACTGATCAGCCCGCGCCAGCGTGTGACAGCCCTACGGGGCGTGGTGCTATCCGGGCAGATCATCAGTGCCGATCTGCTGTGGGAGAATGTTGAACTCGATGCGGCAAAGTGCCCGACCCTTACGGTTTCCCCCGGCATCATGTACATCAATGGATGCAACATTCTCAAGCGCCTCATCAAAACATTCACCGTTCCTAAGGTGGGCGTGCGTGTTCGGCCTCGTGACCACATCATTGACGTCGACATCCAGGCCGAGCTTCCCGGTCAGTACGAGGTGCGTCTGACAACACTCGAGGGTAGCACCGTGTATGTGACGGAAATGACGATCTACGACGGTGACCGTCGTTCGGTGACCGACATGGTGGACATGTCCGAACGAAGCTCGGGAGCATACTACCTCCTGGTACGAACACCGCTCGGACAAACAATGACTCCCGTGATGTGGATGCCGTAGAAGCTATCGATGCCGTAGCTTTGCGCGATGCCGCTTGTAGGTCTTTTCTTTTTCCTCGCACTTGCCATGGACGTTGGGGCAGCGCCATCAGCCCCTTTCGAGGCCGATACTTCTCGTGCCAGTCTTCAGACAGACAGCCTCAAGCAATACCAGTCCAAGCAGGTAGTCGTTACCGGCACCCGAAATGAGCTCCGAGCAAAGGATTCTCCGGTGCGGGTTGAGATCATTGACTCGAGACGCATGGCAAACTCCGGGATGGCTACCATGGCCGATGTTCTGCGCGAGCAGACAGGCATGGCCGTTAGCGGTGCGATCCGCTCTGGCATTCAGATGAATGGTCTCGGTCCCGACCACACACTCATTCTCATTGACGGTCAGCCAATGATCGGGCGCGTTGCCGGCGTACTTGACCTTTCAAGACTCTCGATCGGCAACGTAGAGCGAGTGGAGATCGTCAAGGGCCCGATGAGCAGCATGTACGGCAGCGACGCGCTTGCCGGTGTGATCAACATCATCACCAAGCGTCCGGCCGACAGTCTGCATGGCGACGTGCTCCTGCAGCAGCAGACACGTGGCACCGGTGAAGGACGCGTTGAGATAGGATGGGGCTCAGATGATCTTGAGCTCTCGGGTTTTTTCAATGCAAAGAATCAGCAGCCGTTCAGCCTTTCGCGTGGTGCTTCAACGGTGCCTATTGCCGGTTTTACCGATGCCACCGTGCAGGGTAACGTACTATGGCGTCCGAAACGAGCATGGACTTTGCGATCATGGGTGCGAGCGTTCGGCTCGCAGACCAGCGGCTCGTTCATTGAAAGCGTTGCCGGTCAGATCGCCTCAAACTCGGGAAGTGTAACGCAGTGGGATGGATCGGCGACAGTCAACGCTGAGTACCGATCGGGTCGGGCCCGACTGAACATCACCTCGTATGGCTCGGTCTATAACGAGCGCTATGACTTCGATACCGTGCAGGGATCTGGGTCTACCATCGATGATCTGCAACGCCGAATTCTTCGCACGTATGCTCAGTATGATCTCATGATCGGTGCGAAAAATCGCATGACACTAGGGGGCGAGTATATCCTTGACGACATTTCCGGAACTCGCTACCGTGATTCTACCGGCATTGATCCCTCATATCGCACAGCGGTGGCGTTCACGCAGTGGGAAGGACTTCCGACGGAGTACATTTCCTATGTTCTGAGTGCTCGGATCGATGACAACAACGCCTTCGGCACTGCCCTGAGTCCACGCTTCTCTCTGCTGCTCAAGCCCGGCGAGCATTTTCGTGCCTCTGCCAGCATCGGGACCGGATTCAAGGCCCCGGATTTCCGTCAACTCTTCGTCACGTTTTCCAACCGTCTCTCCGGTGCCGGCTACGATCTTCTTGGGGCCTCACGTCTGGGCATCGATCTTCAGCCGGAACGTAGCCTGTCATACGACCTCGGTTTACGATATGAAGACGGACATCGCCGGCTGACGTCGGTGTCCTCGATCATCTACAACGCCGAGGTCCGCGGCTTCCGCAACGAGCTGTCAAATTTGATCGAGTTCTATTACGTGCGGACTGTTGGTGGACGTGATGTTTACTCATATCGGAATGTGGCGCGCGCCTTCACGCAGGGTATCGAGACGAATCTCAATCTTGCCTACGCGCATGATGCGATCGGCACGTTCTCGGTACTTGCAGGATATCAGTTCCTTGATGCCAGAGACCAGCAAGTAGTTGATGCAATCGACAAGGGTCAGGCTGGCACGGCACAGGGGCTGCTCACGCATGAAGCCTATGGTGGACTTTGGGGACGTTCTCGCAACAGCGGGGTTCTGCGTCTGCAGTACGACGATCCATCACAGGCATTCTCTGCCAATGCACGCTTCCAGTTCATTGGCCGATTCGGAGTTGAGGCACTCGATAAGAATGGCATCGTCATCAGCGATCCTCCACGGAAGGTTCTGGATCGCGACGATGAATATGTTGCCGGCTATACGGTGCTGAATCTTGCGGTATCGTATACCAGCCAGATAGGTCAGACGCGCGCAACCTTTGGCGTTGGACTCATGAATGCCCTTGACGTGCTGGATCCGATCGTCATCCCCGGACTCGTTGGCCGGCAGTTCACGGCCCAGGTGCAGCTGCGATTCTAAACTGGCTTGAAGCCCTCAAACGCCTGGCGGCATTCGTTACAGTAATGCAGTGACCGACACAGTGTGGGCCCGAACGGGCTTTTGAGCGTTGTCCGACGCGACCCGCAATACGGACATGCTACATTGTTGAGAACCTCGAGCTCCAGCGTCAGCGTATCAAACTGCTCAGGTGGAGCCAGCCCATGCTCCAGGAGTGCTGCTCGCCCCCTGTCGGTGAGCCTGTTGGTCGTCCACGGTACATCAAATGTCACGGCCACCTCAACATGCTCAACACCGAGAGCACGAACGGCGGCCTCGACGTCTGCACGCATCACATCGATGGCGGGGCATCCAACGAAAGTGGGGGTCATAGTGACGCGAACCAACGCATCATTGTCGACCTCGACATCCGTGATGATCCCCATATCTACGACCGAGATCGTCGGGATTTCCGGATCTCGCACGGCGTGAAGTGCTGAAAGTACCTCGTCGCGCGTCATATCACCACTGAGCCGAAGGATCAATGCGATACACTTCTGTCATCTCTACGAGCAATGGAGCCAGGAACTCAGAATGATAGCCGTCTCTGCCGCCAAGAACAGCCGCGTGATCGTGCGGCATGGTCAGCGTAGCCTTTGCGAGGATACCCTGCACAAGAACTTCCCATTCGGCACGAAGCGCGTCTTCGCCTGGGAAGAAACCGGTGGCAACAAGGTCCGCGTCACCCGGACGTGATTCAAAAAGACCAAGCGCATAGGGCCATGCTGTATTCAGCGCCGACTGCATGCGGGCTTTGGATTCTTCGGACCCCTGCGACCCGAGCTGCACGATCCACGTCTGGGCGTGATAGAGGTGATACTTGAGCTCACCTTGGATCTTGTGAGCCAGCTTGGCAAGGGGCTCAAATGAACTCTCCCGGAGTGCGCTCCATCGAACGTACTCTGCCGCATCGAAGAGCAGATGCCGTACAAGGGAAAAGTCATACTCACCATTGGGTAGCTCTACGAAATGGCACGACCGCATGTCAGCTTCGGCGCGACCGAATGCCATCACGTCGGGATCAGGCATACCGAAGTGCTCGTGCAGGATCGCGTAGAGCGCCTGAGCGTGCCCAAGCTTGTCCTGCGCTACGGACGAAAAGGCAATGTCCTCTTCGAGGACGGGTCCCAATCCCGTCCACTCGGAATGGCGATGCGCAAGGATCAGCACATCATCGGCCATCCGCACAAGCAGATCTTTTACGGCATCCTGATTCATGACTTCTGCTCTCCCTGTTGCTTCTTGTAGGCCTCTACCTTGTTGCGTACCATGTATGCACCAACATCGCGGTAGGTCTTCTCCGGCGTTGTGGCAAAGATGTCGGCATCACCGGCCGACATGGTAACAACGTCCCGGGTGTTGACGACCCACAGATTCACTGTCTGCCCACGCCGGCCATACTGCTCCTTTGCAAGAAGCAGAGCCAGATCGGCATTGGGTGCATGAACCGACCCCACATGAACATGGTGGGCACCGGTACGTTCCTGGTGGAAGACCTCAAACGTGGGAAACTGATCGAGCTCTGCTTTGGGTTCCGGAGCAGATCCCGGATCCTGCTCGATCTCCATGCGCGTAACGCGCGGATCGAGTGAAACGATCGTAGCCATTCGTGCAAACTACGAAGTTTCTTTGGGCCGCTTGCCCCCTGACCTTAACGACTGATAATCACCGGGTAGCTTGCAAGGGGCTCACCGTCTACGGTCAGAGCGACCACATAGGGTCCGGCCCGCAACTGCGAAACGTCCAGCAGATCCTCCATCCTGGCGTCAACGCGTACATCTCTCGGTCCGATTACCACAGTACCGGTGACGTCGTGTACGGTGGCCGTGACCATTCGTGATGACGTTCCGTTGTGTGACAGCTGCAGAACAAGGCGATCATCTGCCGGCGTCGGGAACGGTGCTCGAAGGCGCCATGTCGTGCCGGCCTGTACAATGGTTGATTCCACCGGTAGGTCACAGCGGGAGATTCCGGTCAATGGGATCGATAATCCGTTCGTTGACACAGGTATTCCTATCGTCGAGCAGGTATCATCGAAGAGCAAGGTGTCAAGTATCGGTCCGACTTCATATGCCGATGCACAAATGGTCAGCTCGCCAAACCCTGACGGTGGTATCACGATAGGGAACTGTGCCTGGGGTACGGAGAAAACGACGTTACCCTGAAACCGGGCGGCACGCATTACGAGGTCTGTTGAGTCGGATCGGTTCAGAACTCCAACGCGCAGACAACGTAAGCCTCCGACGTCATGATCAGCGATGGCATAGGATGGCCTTGCCGCTGAAAACTGAAACTCCGCCTGATTACGAATATTGAGCACCGTCACCGTGATCGTGTCTGACCGGCCTACACAACCGTTCTGATCGATCACTTCAACAAGGTAGTCGCCGGCAGTACTCGTCGTAAGGCTTCGGTTTGATTCACCATTCGACCACCGATACGAGGCGTAGGGCGCGTCGACCGACAATGTGATCACCTCGTCGCGACAGATCGTTGTGCGCCTGTTGGGGATGATCAGGGGGCGAGGCAACGGATGAACGATCACCTCGAATGATGCCTCCTGACGGCACCCGGCCTGATCGACGATCGTGCACGTCACGCGGCCGGGACCTGCAACGCGTATTGACGAGGAGGTGTCACCGGTAGACCATGACCAAGAATCGATCGGACCGATGAGCGACAGTGTCATTGAATCACCCTGGCAGATCGCTCGCGACGAGGACGTGATCACCGGTCGAAAGGTGCTTCTCAGTGCAACGGTGATCGTGTCTGACACCGTCTCGCACGTGAGCGAGTCATAGGCTTGAACGATGTACCTACCGGGTTCCGTAACAATGCGAGCTGGAGCAATGATACCGTCATTCCACGAATACGGTGCGAATGGCCCCACTGCCGAAAGCAGGAGCGAGTCGCCCCGACAGATCAACGCTGTGTCTACGTTTGGATCAATGGTAATACGCGATTCAGTGGCTCCAAGACGTGATACGTAGATCCCTTCACCGACAGCCCACCCGAGTGTATCGTTGATGAACCAGACGTCGTCGATGTTACCACGAATCCCGCAGTTACGGCGCGTCCATGTCTGTCCAAAATCAGTGGTCTCAAACACGGAGCGCTCGTCGCCCACTCCCCATCCACGAGATTCGCTTACAAGAAAGGTCCCGAACATGTTTGCTCTGGTCTGGAACTCCCTCCATGTTCGGCCACGATCTCGACTGAAGCGCAATGAACCGACTCCTCGAGTCTGACCGTCACAGTCAGTTCCCGAAGTAGGAAGAAGAATGGAATTGCCAACGACGGCGATCTCCTCTGTCCATCTCTTCGATCCTGTGCTATTGATACGAAACCAGTTGCGACCGCTGTCATTCGTCCCCCACAACACGCCACTACTCACAGCAAGCCCACTGCCGTCCGGGAAGATCAAACCGTCGGAAAGTCCGCTGCCAGGCTCATTTGTTGTTGTGAAGGACCATGACTGACCAGCATCGGTCGTACGATAGAAGTACTGCAGTCCGGTCGCGCAGCCACCAACGAAAAACAGACCTTCCTGCTCATTGATCCAGTAGCTACCCCATGCCTTTTCAGCAACGACCAACTGCGGTGTAATGTCGCGCCAGGACACTCCACCATCCGTACTGCGGTACACGCCAGTCGGTCCAGAGGCATATCCTACCCTGGGATTCAGGAACTGAACATACTCGAGATTAGCTCCGGCGATCATCGTCCCACGCCAAGATCGGCCACCATCAATGGTTCGAATGACATGCCCCTGCATCGAGCATACCCAACCGAGACTGGGATTGGCCGGCAGAAAGAACACATCAAGGTAATAGCCTTCGTTGTAAGGCGCAGGCAGGGGTACCTCCCGCCACTGCGCAATGGACGACGCTGTGGACGTGAAGAAGAAGAGCAGGGTAAAAAGAACTGTCTTCATCGAGTGCTACGTAGAAGAGTCAGATGTTGATGGCGTGATTACGACGGAATGTCGCGGACTTTCATGTCATCAAATGTAGCGAGCACCGCTACAACGAGGCCTATAAAAGAACAGCGGGGATGCACATAGTGCATCCCCGCCGTGTAAAGACCTACGTAATGCTGTCTTACTGACGGATCAGGCTGACAACCCAGCGCTCACTACCGTTCGTGATTACGACGTTGTAGAGACCGGCTGGCAGTGAAGTCATATCAAAGCTCGACGTGAATCCAGCACCCGATGCAACTTCATTCACGGACATCACAGCCACACCAACAGCGTTCGTGACCGAGATGCGAACGTCACCGCTGAGAGCCAGACCTGTCGTGATGCTCACGCGACCGTTCGTTGGATTTGGATACACGGTAAAGTTCTGTGCACCAGCAACGACGTCATCATGTACACCTGTGAAGACGATCTCGAACTTCTCAGATGTTGCCTCACAACCCTTGCGGATCGCTGTAGCCGTATACATGCCTGGCTTCGTAACAGTGTATGAACTTGAAACAACGTTCTGAATGCGCTCACCGTCGACGTTCCAAGCCCATGCTTCGACGTCTGAAGACGATGTGGCTGTCAGAACATCACCGACGCGCGTAACAATCGGCTTGACTGGTGGCTCGTTCACGGCGATCGTGATCATTGCAGATGTCACAGGACACTGCGTAGCCTTGTCGAGAACCGTAACGAAGTACGAGCCGGATTCCGTGATCGTGATCTCACGAGCCGTCGAGCCGTTTGACCAGAGATAGGTGTTGAACCCTTCTTCAGCCATGAGCTTCACCGAGCTGCCCGTACAGAATGTCGTCGGACCGCTGCTGATGACGACTGGCTTCACGAGTGGTGGCGTCTTCACGCCGACAGGATCAGATGTCCCTGTGCATCCATTGACGTCGACAACGATACAGCGAACTGTGTCCGTGGTCTTGATGACGATACGATTGCCCGTACCGTATGAATTGCCTGATTGCGAAACCCATGCGTAGGACAGGAAGCCCGAAGGAGCTGTCACAACCACACTGTCACCAGCGCAGAAGTTGGCGTTGCCAGTCACAGAAAGTGTTGGCTTCGGTGTCGGGCTAACGAGGACTTCTGTTTCAGCTGACGTACCGGCACAGCCAGTCGTAGCGTCAACAACACGAACGCGATACAGACCACCCTTTGTCACAGTGATCGATGGTGTCGTTGCACGATATGAAGGATCGTCACTCATCCACATGTATGAGGAGAAACCTGCTGGTGCAGTCAGAACAACGCTTCCACCTTCGCAGAAGTTGGTTGGGCCATTGATAGCAACGACTGGTCCAGGAGCTGCAGTGACATTCAGACGGATCGTATCCGAAGAATTCGTACAGCCGTTTCCGTTTGTCACGAGGCACCAGTATGGGCCGCTGACGCGAGCAACGATACAACGGGCTGTTTCGCCAGTGTTCCATACGTACTTATCGAAGCCGATCGGCGCGCAGATCGTGACATCTCCGCCTTCGCAGAAGGCTGTGCGGCCTGAGACGCTCAGAGCTGCAGTTGGGAGAGCATTCACTGTGACGGCCAGAGTGTTCGTTACTGGACAGTTAAACGTTGGGTTCGTCTCCGTGCAAGAAACCGTACCGGCACCGGCACCATTCCACCGAACGCGGATACGGTTGGTGTTTTGGCCTGACGTGATGATTCCGTTAGGTGAAACTACCCACGTGTACGTGCTCCCCGTGTTCGCTACAACGAGATAGTCTGCTGACGTCGTGGCGCAGATCGCCGTAGGACCGGTAACTGCTGGGGTTGTGAGCGGGTTGACGGTGACGCTCAACTGCCCAATCGTCCCACTGCAGTTAAATGACGAGATGTGAACGCATGAAACCGTGCCGACAACTGGAGCCGCCGATGTGTTGTTCCATTCAACGGTAATTGTGGCAGTACCTTGACCCGAAATGATCGTACCGCCTGTTACAGCCCAGTTCGGAGTGACTGTACCCGAGCCGGTGAACCCTGTACCTGTGTTGGCCGGAACCAAACATGTGTACGTAGCGGTGTTGATCGTAGCAGGCGTGTTATTGCGGTTCGTTGCGCAGACCACTGTGCTACCGGTGATCGTCGGGACCGGCGGAAGCGGCTTGATAGCAACCGACATCGTCGCTGTGGACGTTGTGCCGGCACCGCCAATTGGGAGAGCGTCGACAACCGATTCCGTGACACTTACAGATGTGCTGGTCACATTTGGCCATGTCGTCGGAAGCCAAAGAACGAGGATTGATCCGGTGCCTTGACCCGAGAGAATCGTTCCACCCGGTCCGAGACTCCAGTTGTAGGAGTTACCAGCGACTGGATTCTGGACGCTGTACGTTTGCGTCGTGTTACCGCAAGGCTGAACCAGACCAGTGATGAGCGGAGAAGGATTCGGACGAATCGAAACTGTATCGAGACGTTCCGTGCTGCAATCTGAACCAGGGACTGTCTCGCGGCAGCGGATCGTTCCCGATCCGACAGTCGTCCATGTTACCGTGATCGTTGGGCTGCTGGCCGAACCACCAGTGATCGTTCCTCCAGTGACTGTCCACTGAAAAACGTTACCTGGTGTTGCAGCAACTGAATACGTGTGTGTTGTTCCCAGAGCAGCGATGCCTGGACGACGTGTTGTCGGATTACCAAAACCTGTTGCAGACTGAGGGCTTGGAGCCGGAACTGGGTTCACGATCACCGTTGCCGTGGCTGTTGCCGAGCAAACACCACCAATTGCGGTCTCCGTTACCGACACCGTTGCCGTACCTGTGGTGATCCAGCGGAGGTTCAGCTGGTTCGAACCGGATGCCACACCGAGCGGCACACCGCCGATGACGGCACACATGTTTGCCGGCGACACGTTCCACGTGTAGTTGCTACCAGCGACTGCAAGAGTCGAGTATGTGCGCTCAGCATTGATACAGACGACGTTTGGACCGGCGATCGCAGGCGTTGGCGTGCGGCTGACAGCAACGTTGATCGTTGCCTGTGTGACCGTGCCGAAGCTGTTGCGCGTGATCGTCAGCGTCTGATTGCCAACCGTCTGCCACTGGACCGTGACCGATGGCGTGCCGAGGCCAGCCGTGATGAAACCGCCTACTACCGTCCACGTGTACGTTTGGCCAGTGACGCCAAGGTTCTCCGTGTTGTAGACAATCTGCTGACCTTCGCAGGCCTGATTCAGATTGCCGGCCGGCGAGGCGCGGTTGATTGACGTCTGTGCCGTCGCGAGCGACACCATGCCAACTGTAAACAGAACCGCCAACACCACAGAGCGCAACCATGGCGCAGAACTCCGTTGTGAAGACGAGAACGCGGAATCGAATCGATTCATACGATCCTCCAAGTGAAACGTTGAATTATTGTACTTCATTCTTTTTCGTTTGTCATGAAAACACGTAGCGCGGCAACGTCCCGGAGGAGTTAACCGACACTACTAGCACGGCGCAAGGCGCACCTGCGCCTGGCCCCGTCTGCGAAAATATCACCCCAAGCTGGTTCCGCCAAACAAATCCATGGTCTTTCTCGACATACCGCGACCACAGACCATGATTTGGCATCCCAAGGCTGCACTGGGAGCGACAGATCACTTTCCGCGAGAATCACCAATCAAGTCCCGTGCCAGTTTCGCCCCTTATCTCCGATTGCCGATGCGAGCGGACATACTCCCACAAGACCTCAATCAACTCCGGCAGGCCGGTTCCTGCCACTGCCGAGATGATTCGTGCTTTGTTTGAGGTCGTAAAGGGGCTTTTCTTGACGTAGGCGAGCTCTTCCGGGGTGAGGACGTCGGCCTTGGAAAGGCACACAAGCCATGGCTTATCAAGGAGTTGTGGCGAGTATGAACCAAGTTCCGTGCGCAGCACCTTCAGATCGGCCTCCGGATCAGCCGATTGCACGTCCACCAGAAAGAGCAGAACAGCGGTACGCTCGATGTGCCGCAGAAACTGTATGCCCAGCCCCTTACCGAGGTGGGCACCTTCGATGAGTCCGGGGATGTCCGCAACCGTAAAACTGCGTCCTTCACCAGCCCGCACTACGCCGAGATTGGGCACGAGTGTGGTAAACGGGTAATCGGCGATCTTGGGTTTGGCAGCCGAGATCCGGGAAATCAGAGTGGACTTACCGGCGTTGGGAAAGCCAACAAGTCCAACGTCGGCAAGAAGCTTGAGCTCGAATTCAAGGTAGCATTCCTCTCCGGGTATTCCGGGGTCTGCCTGCCGCGGGGCCTGGTTGACGCTGGTCACAAACTCGGAGTTGCCGCGACCACCCATGCCGCCTCTGGCAACAATCGCTCGCTGGCCATGCACTGTCATGTCGGCGAGCACCTCAGAGGACTCTCGCGCTCGGACGACAGTGCCCACCGGTACCCGGATGACAACGTCGTCACCACTCTTCCCGGTGCAGTTACTTTTGCCGCCGCGGTCACCATCCTTTGCCGTGTACTTACGCTTATACGTGAAGTCGAGCAGTGTGACGAGGTGCTGGTCGGCTTCAATCACGACAGAACCACCGCTACCACCATTGCCTCCATCGGGTCCGCCCTTGGGAACATACTTCTCCCGTCGAAACGAGATGTGTCCCGCGCCCCCATCTCCGGCTTTTACGTAGATGGTCGCGGTATCGATGAAATTCATGCAAAACTCCTGTGGAGCGCCTGAGCGAACTCCATTGCTGTCGACGTGTCTGGGTCTATGCCATTCTTGGCATAGTATCGATCAAGCATGCCGGCGGCCTCTTTCCACTCCGTGCATCCGAGCAGTCGGCGCACAACCGAGGTATACTCTTCAGAATCGGATCGGAAAAGCTTACGCAGGATCTTACCGCGCTGGTCCGAATCAAGAGATGTCTCAAACACACGCACGCGCAGACGCTGCATATCCTCGGCAGTAGGTGCTTGTGCCACCGGGTTCGTTGACTCGGCGGTTGCATCTGTTTCAGAGTCCGACGTTAACTCCTGCAGGGGGCTCGGAGGCTGCGCATCAATAGTGGCAATGACGTTGTCGATGACGTCGATCAGCTTCGCCCTGGTAAGCGTGCGAAGCTCCTCGCGGTAGAGCATGCGTTCAAGTGCCTGTGAGAGCGGGATTGCCCCCTTGTCGTCAAGAAAAATGATGACGGCCTCTGTCGGGACACTTTCCGGAGGGAGCTCTGGATCGGCCTCGGCAAAGAATGCATATACGCCGTCGAGCAGTCGCACAAACTCTTCCTGCGAAAGATCAAGGATCGCCTCGTTGTCAATGCGCTCAATGATCCGTTCAAACTCCACCACACTGAGGATCTCGTTGGCAGATGATTCCGAGCCGCGACTCATTGCCCACTGACGTATGCCCTGGAGCAGATAGGCGTGGTCTGTCAGATAGTCGAGTCGCAACAGAATCTCGTAGAGAGGCTTGGTCGGCTCACCACGGAACACAAACCACTTGAGCGTTGTGCGCGGACGGCACAAAAAGTTCAGCCGCGTCTTGACCGCCGCATCAATCGTTGACAGGAGCTCCTCATGATCGTAGCGAGCATGACGGTACAGAAGCTCGTCCACCTCAGAGAGTGCACTGCGAAGGGGCTCGGCAGAACTGTCAAAGCGTGCATTGGAGGCCCGGATCGCCTGCTCTTCGTGGATCCACCATCGTGCCTCGGCCTGCAGAAACGCACGGATCGAGGCATGAAGGTCACTGCGGTCGATGATCGACTGCAGAGACGTGTACGGCTGGGCGCTGTCGAGGCGCTGCCGCAGTGAATGTTTGACTCTGTCGAGTTCCTTCTCGAACATGCTATCGGGGATCCGTTTCGGTTTTACCGCCGCAAAATACGTTGTGAACGGCGGCATCCGTCGGTAAGTTGATGTTCTTGTTTCACGACTTTGCCCGCAGCATATGACAGTCACCTGGGTTATTCTGAGTCTAGCACTCCTCACGTTGCTCCTGGCCATCGTCACCGTTCGGCAGGGCACGATCGCCGTTCTGACCATCTTCGGGAAGTATCAGCGCATTCTGGGCCCCGGGCTGAACTTCAGGATCCCGTACTTCGAGCGCGTCCACCGGGTCGTATCGATTCAGAACCGCAGCATTGAGCTGGATTTTCAGGCGATCACCCAGGATCAGGCGAACGTCTACTTCAAGGCAATGCTGCTCTATTCGGTGCTCGACAGTAACGAAGAGACGATCAAGAATGTTGCCTTCAAGTTTGTTGACGAACGCGATTTCATGACGGCCCTGATACGAACGATCGAAGGATCGATCCGTGGCTTCGTTGCCACCAAGCGCCAGGCAGAGATCCTCTCGCTGCGGAAAGAAATCGTCGAGTCAGTCAAAGAAAGCATCGACCATGTGCTCGAGTCATGGGGATATCACTTGCTGGACCTGCAGCTCAATGATATTACGTTCGACGAGGCGATCACCAAATCCATGGCCCAGGTGGTAGCATCGTCCAACCTCAAGGCTGCCGCCGAAAATGAAGGTCAGGCCCTTCTGATCACCAAGACCAAGGCCGCAGAAGCCGAGGGCAATGCGATCAAGATCGCTGCCGAGGCCGAGAAGATCGCCGCCCAGCTTCGCGGTCAGGGTGTTGCACTGTTCCGTCGCGAGGTTGCAAAGGGTATGAGTGAGGCCGCCTCGGAGATGAAGCAAGCCAACCTGGATGCATCGTTCCTGCTCTTCAGCATGTGGACGGAGTCGATCAAGAGCTTTGGTGCCGAAAGTACCGGCAACGTGATCTTCCTCGATGGCTCAGCCGAAGGGATGAATAAGACGCTGCGCGAGATGATCGCCATGCAGTCGCTGGACAGGAACGACTAGCCCCCTTCCGCAGCAGCATCCACGGAACATTTCCCCACAGCCGATTGTTCGTCCACATCGGGCCAATTTTCGGCGCGTCAAGACGTCGTGGCCGCCACGTATTTCCTCTGACAATTCATCATGTATCATCAATCAAACAACGATCTGCATGGACAACGGCAACTCAAATGGAAACGGCAACGGCAAGTGTCCGTTCACCGGCGGACAGCTGAAGCAAACAGCCGGAGGGGGAACCCGAAACCGTGACTGGTGGCCCAATCAGCTGAAGCTGAACATTCTGCGTCAGCATTCATCGCTTTCGAATCCGATGGATCCGGACTTCAACTATGCCAAGGAGTTCGCTTCGCTCGACCTTGCGGCAGTGAAGAAGGATATCATCGACGTGCTCACAACGTCGCAGGACTGGTGGCCGGCCGATTACGGACACTACGGACCGTTCATGATCCGCATGGCATGGCACAGCGCCGGCACGTACCGCATCGGTGACGGACGCGGCGGAGCCGGTAGCGGCACGCTGCGCTTTGCTCCGCTCAACAGCTGGCCCGACAA
>DNLG01000115.1:0-13244 GCA_003488525.1 Bacteroidota bacterium
TCGGCACGGCCAACACCCTGATCTGGCAAAAGGGCAAGGGCATCGTGCTGAACGAGCCGTCGATTGTCGCCTTTGATCGTACAACAAAGAACATCATCGCTATCGGACATGAGGCCGAGAAGATGGTGGGCAAGACGCACCGTGATATCAAGACAATTCGTCCGCTGAAAGATGGCGTGATCGCCGACTTTGAGATTGCCGAAGGAATGTTGCGCGCGTTTATCCAGAAGTCCTCCACAACGATGTCACAGGCGCGCCGCATGGTCATCTGCGTGCCGTCGGGTATTACTGAGGTTGAGAAGCGTGCTGTGCGTGACTCGGCCGAGCACGCCGGTGCAAAACAGGTGCATCTGATCGCCGAGCCAATGGCCGCGGCCATCGGCGTCGGCATCGATGTGCATGAGCCGATGGGTAACATGGTCGTGGATATCGGCGGAGGTACCACGGAGATCGCCGTGATGGCGCTATCCGGAATCGTAGTTGCCGAGTCGATCCGTATCGCCGGAGATGAGCTGACAAATTCGATTGTAAACTGGTTTAAGAGACAGCACAACATCCTCATTGGTGACCGAACGGCAGAGATCATCAAGATCAATGTTGGTTCTGCCTGGGCACTGCCGCAGGAGATCGAAATCGAGGTCAAGGGCCGAGACCTTGTGACGGGCACACCAAAGAGCATCATCATTTCCAGCGAAGAGATCCGTCAGGCCCTCAATGAGAATGTCACGACGATGGTCGAAGCCGTGCTGACGCTTCTCGAAAAGACGCCGCCCGAGCTGTCGGCAGACATCTACGACCGGGGGATCATCCTTACCGGTGGAGGGGCTCTGCTGAAGGGGCTTGATGAGCGCCTGCGTCGTGAAACATCACTTCCTGTGCACATCGCCGAAGATCCGCTCACGGCCGTGGCGCGTGGTACTGGGAAGGTCCTCGAAGATCTTGATGCATACTCATCGGTGCTCATTAAGTCGAAACGGTACTGATGCGCGGATTCATTGAATTCGTTGTCCGATTCAAGAACTACATCACCCTTATCACTCTTGTGGTGATGTCCCTGTCGCTGATGAGCATCGGGAACCTCTCAAAACTTGGAGGCTTCCGTGCCGTGATCGTCGGCTCTATCGGATGGATTCAATCAGTCTTCGCATGGATCCCGAACCCTGTTGCACTGAAGGCAGAGAATACGGCTCTGCGCGAACTGAACCTTCAGCTGGCAGTCGAAGCGGCGCGGTCACGTCAGGCAACGCTTGAGAACTCGACATTGCGCTCAATGCTGCGTCTGCCGGCGCTCACGGATTATCGTCTTATCACTGCAGACGTGATCGGTAAGACAACCACGCAGCAGCGCAATTATGCGACGATCAATAAGGGGCAGGCAGACGGTATCGGCGAGGGAATGAGTGTTATAAGCGATGCCGGCCTCGTCGGCATTGTCATCGGTGCTTCGGAGCATTATGCTATCCTCCAGCTCCTTATAAACCGTGATACGCGAGTCAGCGCCAAGGTGCAGCGAACACGGGTCGATGGCATTATTCAGTGGGAAGGGGAGAATACGCTTGTGCTGAAGAACGTCCCGCGCACTCTTGACGTGCAGGACGGAGATCGCATCCTGACGTCGAACTACAGCCCTCGGTACCCGGCGAATATTGTCATCGGGATCGTCCGCCAGTCGACCGATGAGCCAAATACATTGTTTCGACGCATTGTGGTAGAACCCGCGGTGAACTTCTCCACGCTCGAACAGGTCTTTGTGGTCGATGCCAAGGTCGACCAGGAACGTGTCGGTCTCGAGCGTGTCGTCGACGAGAGACTTACCAACAGAACTGCGCCATAAAGAGCCCCTCCAGGAGTGACATCATGGCAATGAATTTCGATCTGCGCTCATCCGAGTACGTCACCAATCCGGTGATTCGGTACATCGGCTATGGCGTTATCGCTATGATGTTGAGCGTCATCCACGTGGTGTTCCTGCGGTTTCTCGAGGTCAGTTCAGTAACACCCGACCTGTTGCTCATCTTCACGGTGTGGATCGCCCTGGTTGAGGGGCAGTTCACGGGTATGATAGCCGGCTTTCTCTGCGGGTTGCTGTTTGACTTTGTGTCGACCGATGTGATCGGAACGAATGCGCTGGCAAAGACCATGGCCGGTTTCATCGCCGGATACTTCCATCGTCCGGGCTTTATCAAGGAGACCATCGGAAGCGCTCGTTTCATGATGATCGTTGCCGTTTCGGGATTCGTGCACAATCTGATCTACAACTTCTTCTTCCTGCGGCCAATGCAGGTGTCGTTTCTGATGTTCTTTGCCCAGTATGGCGTGGCATCCACGCTCTACTCTACCGTGGCCGCCATCTTCCCGATGCTGTATGTGGCCCGAAAGAAGGAGTAACTCACCGGCCGACGCATGTCATGAGGTTAGGGGCGATGTGGATAATTCCGGTCGACCCGATACGTAGGCCCGTCGCAAATTGCTGGTTGTGGCCGATGTGACGTCAGCCGCCCCTCATTTGTCCGTCCAAGAGCAGCATGTACCTCTCAAAACTTGATATGGTGGGATTTAAGAGCTTTGGCCTGAAGACCGAGCTCGATTTCACCGACGGTGTAACCGCCATTGTCGGTCCGAACGGATGCGGCAAGACCAACGTCGTCGATGCGATACGTTGGGTTCTCGGCGAGCAGAAGACCTCGATGCTTCGGGCTGACTCGATGGATCAGGTGATCTTTAACGGTTCGCGGACCCGTAAGCCCCTTGGCATGGCCGAGGTGTCCCTGACAATTGAAAACAACAAGCAGATCCTGCCCACGGAATACTCTCAGGTGGTGATCACACGACGCCTGTTCCGCAATGGCGAAAGTCAGTACCTACTGAATCGTACGCAATGCCGGCTGCGTGACATCACGGACCTGTTCATGGATACGGGCATGGGCTCGGATGCGTATTCGGTCATCGAGCTGAAGATGATCGAGACCATTCTCAGCGACAAGGCTGACGAGCGCCGCCACCTCTTTGAAGAGGCTGCTGGTGTGACTAAGTACAAGGCGCGCCGGCGTGAGGCGCAGCGTAAACTGGAGGCAGCCCAGCGTGATATTGCTCGCGTGCAGGACATCGCCCGCGAGGTCCAGAAGACAGTCAATTCCCTTGGGCGGCAGGCCGAAAAGGCCAAGCAGCATCAGGAGCTTTCGACGCGGCTGCGAGAGCTCGACCGCATTCTGTTTGCGTTCGAGTATGCAGAGGAGTATCTGCTTCTGACGCAGCTGTCGGCGCGTGTTGCCGACGTTCGGCAGCGTCGCCAGCAGTACGAAGAAGAGCTTGTCGCGCTGGAGGCCCGCGCACAGACGGCAGAGGCAGAGCATCAGCAGGCGGAGACCGATCTGCGCGCCGCCCTCGGTCAGGAGAACGACGTCCGCGCCTCTCTCTCTGATGTGCAGCAGTCCATTTCCGTGCTCCACGAGCGCATCCACGCCACTGAGCGCGCGCTCGAGCGCCTGGACCGTGAGCAGGATGAATCACAGACGCAGCAGTCATCGATGAGTGAGGAACTCGGCAATCTGCGTGAGAGGATGCTCAGTATCGACTCGCAGATGACGCAGACGGCCGCAGCGCACGAATCTCAGGGCAGCGTCACACGGCAGGCTCTGGCTGTGCTTGAGAGTGCGCGCCAGGACGTCGCCGCCCGACGTGATGAACTCGCCGCTGCGCGCACAACGCTCAGCGAGCGAGTTTCGGTAGCCGACCGCTGCCGTATACAGATCGAAGCTCTTCACCGGCGTCGCACAGACATTGAACACCGCCAACGGCAGGCCCATGAGCGCCTGAACGAGGTTGAACAGCAGATTGCCAGGGAAGGGGCTGACCTGCCGCAGATCGATCAGCAGTTGACCGAAGCAGAGTCGCGACTCCATACGGCGGAACAGCGGCAGATCGAGCTTCAGGCCCGTAGAGAGACACTCCAGAAGGATTCCGAAGACCTGCGCTCGGCGCTGGCACACAGCCGCGCATCGTTGGAGTTTCTCAGCGGACTGGTCGATACGACCGAAAGCAGCAAGTTCCTGATGAACACTCCGGAGTGGCAGCCATCGGGCGAAAAGCTTACTCTTGCCGAGATCATCAACACCGATCCGGATTACCGTGTGGCCATCGAGGCGGCGCTCGGCGAAGCCGGACGGTACTTCGTGGTGGCCAGCCGTGCCGAGGCACAACAGGCCATCTCTGCACTGTCTAAGAACAACGTTGGCAAGGCCACATTCCTGTGTCGCGATGCGATCAGGTCGGTTGCCGAGCCCCCGTCGGCTGTTGATGCCGAGGGTGCTATCGGATGGGCCTCGGAGATCGTCAAGGCCGATGACCAGCTGCGGAGCGCTTTGCGTGGCGTGCTTGGTGGTACGCTTGTTGTCTCGTCCGTCGAAGCCGCATGGAGTGCCGTGACGCGTCCGGGCGTGCAGGCCGCCGTGACCCTGGCGGGCGAGATCGTTCATGCCAGTGGCGCCGTGCGCGGCGGTTCGGCCTCGCGCACCGAAGGTGTGCGAGTTGGACGTCGTGAGCGGATCGATCAGCTTCGGACTTCCATTGAAGGTCTTGAACGCGAAGTCGATGCCACCGACATGCAGTTGCGCGAGGTCAAGGACGAGCTCGCTACCATTGATCTGCGCCGCCTTGGCGACGAGGTTCGCAAAGTGGCCCTGATCCGCAATGATCGCCAGCAACGGATCGACTCGATGCGTTCACGTATTGAAGACGTCCATGCTCAGCAGGGGGCTTTGCACCAGGACCTACTGACCATGCAGTCTGAACTTGATGGACTTTCAGCAGAGCTGACCGACGCCGAGCTGAACGTCACGCAGGCACAGACACACGCTTCTGCCATCCAGCTGCAGCTCGATGCGGCGGCGGCGGCCATGAGCAATCGTGAGCGTGAGCACACCGAACATGTGGCATCGCTGCGGAACGTAGAGCTGCACCTTGTGCGCTTGCAGGGGGAGATGCAGACGCTTCGCTCAGATGAGGGACGTCTTACGAGTCAGAGCATGACCATTGAGCAGCGACGCGAGCAGCGTGACAATGAGCGCACGGACCTGCAGAATCAGCGTGGACAGCTGCAACAGGCACATCAGCAGCAGACCGAGCATGCGGCGATCACCTCGGCACGGCTGACAGAGGTAAAGTCACAGCGCGAGGCGCTCGACCTGCGTGTGCGTGAGAGTGCTGCCACGGCAGCCTCTCTGGCTGATGACGTGCGCAAGTGTCGCAAGACGCTTGAGTCGGTCATCACCGAGCAATACGATGCCGACGTGCGCCACAACGAGGTGACCGTACGGATGGAGTCGCACGTGCGCCGTGCAACCGAGGAGCTCGACATGCAGGTGCCGGATAATCCGGAAGTGCCTCAGACCGAGCAGTCCGTCGAAGAGATCCGCGCCGATGTGCAGGAACTGCGTCGACGTCTGACCACGATGGGGAACGTCAATTTCCTTGCTCTCGAAGAGCACGATCGTGAGAATGAGCGTCTGCAGTTTCTCATCCAGCAACTTGCCGATCTGACCAACAGCGAGCGGACGCTGAATGAGACGATCGCCGAGATCAATCAGACGGCGCGCGAGAAGTTTACGGCGACATTTGAGCAGATCCGGTCGAACTTCACGATGCTCTTTAAGATGCTTTTCAGTGAAGACGACGAGGCAGATCTGCAGATGATCGAGTCCGAGGACGGCGATCCGCTTGAATGCACCATTGACATCACTGCAAAGCCCCGTGGCAAGCGTCCACACAGCATTGAAATGCTCTCAGGGGGCGAAAAGACGCTCACGGCCATCGCGCTGCTCTTTGGTATCTATCTCGTCAAGCCAAGCCCCTTCTGCATTCTTGACGAGGTCGATGCGCCTCTCGATGATGCCAACATTGATCGGTACCTGAAGATCATCAGGAAGTTTTCCGAGAACACGCAGTTCATGATGATCACGCACAACAAGAAGACCATGGAAGCGGCCGACACGCTCTACGGCGTGACGATGGAAGAGCCTGCCGTGTCCAAGGTCGTTTCGGTTCAGCTTTCGGGAAAAACGGCGGCATAACCGAACTTTGCCGTTGAATCGTCATTCCACCAGACTTATCCACCGAGGTTCATCATGCGCGCCGCACTTGTCCTAGTTCTCGCAACACTGCTTTGTGGAGCACTGCCCGTTGTGGCTCAGGAAGCCGAGCCAGAGCCGATTATCCTGACCGAGCTGACATCGGCATCGATCGGCAAGGTGTGGGTAGGAATTAAAAAGTGCATGGAGGAGGTTGGTTGTCCCAAGCCTCAGGCCTACACCGAGCCCGGCTCGACCGACGACGATGGTCCGATGAAGGGTAAATGGGTGTCTGAGTACTGCATGCTCCAGCAGGGCACGGATTCGGTAAAAGCCTATATCAAAAAGTACTCCGAGATCCCGCGCATCCGCGGTGGCATCTGGACGACCTGCCGCGTGCAGTACACCTTCAACATCAAGGAGGTGGAAGACGGAAAGACGAAGATCATCCTGCGTGCTCAGATGTCAGGCTACGAGGAGTTCATTACCCAGTCGACGCATTTCTGGCCGTCCAACGGGAACCTCGAGCGTGAGATGATGGCTCGGCTTCTGAAGTACGCAACTGCCGGCGGGAATTAGGACGCTGCTGAGCCCCCTTCAGCGGGGGTGATCTCATACTGAGCGACCTTGATGTCAAAGGTCGTACCGGGCTTATAGTGCTGCTGCATCTGCTCGTCCAGAGCGGTCTCAACGCGCACGGTTGCCCAGCATCCACCGTGAAACTTCACGACCTCGGCCGTGTACAAGGGGCGACCGTTCATGGCAACGGTGTAGTGCTGTCCTGGGGTGAACTCTGTCACCGGGACCTTGTCGTGTTCGATCTTCATGCTGATTCCTGGCAAAGTTCTGAGTGGAGCGCTCGCACCACGAAAGGGGCTAACGGGGTCGGTACGACGATCGTTGCGGCCCGGTCGTGCATGTGCGTGGTAATGTCGATCCCGTCAGCACGCGAGCTACCGAGACTTTCAAGCACGTGCATGATCGCGCGCAGTGATTCATCGAGCGTAACAAACAGCACGGTCACGGCCGTCAGTTCTCCATTGTCGACCGTGGTGATCATCACCGGCGCTGCCGCCGGCTCTGCATCAATGAGTGTGCCGTTGCCATCGGGCGCAAGCGCCGAGGCGATCCGTATCGGTATGCCGCAGATTTCTGCCGGATCGATCATCGTTGGGTAGAGCAGTTTCAAGCCATACGAAGCGGCGATTCGGGCCTGATCGTACTGCAAGTGGCGCACGGTGTTGGCCGAAGGGCAGATCATCGGGTCGGCCGTCTGCACACCCGCCACGTCGGTCCATATCGTGATGCTTTTCGCATCGAGACAGGATGCAAGCAGCGAGGCCGAAAGGTTCGAGGATTCGCGTCCCATCGTTGTAGTTTCACCCGACTCGGTGGAGGCCACAAAGCCCTGGGTTACCCATGTGGCACCCTGGGTATCCAGCAGATGCTGCACTCGCCGTCTGGTTGGCTCCTTCAGGGGGCGAGCGGCCCCATACTGTTCATCGGTCATGATCAGCCGGCGCGCATCTACCTCCGAGATCGCGATACCGGCCTCTTGCAGTGCCGCCGCGGCCAGTGTTCGCGCAAGGTCTTCGCCCGTTGCCATGATCCTGTCGAGTGTCCGTGACGAGCACTGACGCGTTACCGCCACGCTGCGGCACAGGCGGCGCGCCACGTCGAGGATCTCCGTGAGCGCATGCGTCAGCTGCCGGCGGCGTATCGGGTCGGCGCTTATGCTGCCGGCAAGGTCGGCGTGCACCGTGGCGATCGTGTCGAGCTGGGCTGATGCCTCGCCCCCTTCGCCGCGAACTGAATGTGCCGCCGCAGCGGCCAGGCTGCGTGTTGTGCTTCCGACGGCGCTGACAACCACCACGCAAGGCTCCGACTGGCGGGCACGGATGATCGAAGTCATGGCCTCAAAGCCAAGGGGCGTGCGTAGGACCGCGCCGCCAAATTTCTCCACAGTCATAGGCGGCAAAATAGCACCCATAGATTCACGCAAGTGGATATGCCTCGGGGTCTTGCACAGAATCCGCGGTCTCCGTAGCTTTGCCGTTCATTTTTCACCAGAACATTCATTCCGCTCGGCGGAGAAGAACGTCATGGCAAAGCAGCAAACATTCGGTGACAAGGGCAAGAAGAAAGCCGGCGACACCAAGATCAGCGTCAAGGTCATTAAGGCCTTCCGTTCCGACAAGGGTACGGTCAAGTACATGGAGCGGTTCGTCAAGGTTGATGACATTGGCCAGGTCGACAAGATCGATTTATCGAGGTAAGCAATGAAAAAGGGAATTCACCCCGCATACAAGACCATCGACATCGTGATGACCGACGGCTCGACGTTCAAGACACGTTCGTGCTTCAAGGGCGATCGGATGGTATTGGAAATTGACTCCAAGTCGCATCCGTTTTATACCGGACGCCAGATGCTGGTTGATACGGCAGGCCGTGTTGACCGCTTCAAGAAGCGTATGGAAAAGACGAAGGCCGTGCGCGACGCCAAGAGTCAGAGCAAGTAACAAGGAGATATCACCGTGGCAATGCCATCATCACCAAATCCGAATACGATCAATTCGCCGTTCCGCCAAAAGCGGAATCAGCCGAAGAAGCGGACCAACCCGCTGAAGAAGTCGCGCATGATCGACTACTTGGATCCGAAGTTTCTTGGTCGTTTTACCAATGATCAGGGCAAGATCCTTCCACGTCGTATCACGGGTGTCACTGCTCTTCAGCAGCGCCGTCTGGCACGTGCGATCAAGTACGCGCGTCATCTGGCGCTTCTGCCGTTCGTCGCTCAGGATACTCGTTAAGACCATTCCGTCGTGATGCGGATCCCTTCCTCAATGAGGGGGTGAAAAACATCACACACTGGGGCGTCGCCAAGCGGTAAGGCAGCGGGTTTTGGTCCCGCCATGCGTAGGTTCGAATCCTGCCGCCCCAGCTCACGATCACTAGTCGGAACTTCATCGCGTGAACTCGGACGTTAAGATCGTTGCCGGAAGATCCAATCCAGACTTTGCTCTGAAGATCGCCCATGCAATGAATCGCGAGCTGTCGCAGGTTGCAATCCGCAATTTCAGCGACGGCGAAATCTGGGTCAAGTATGAAGAGAACGTCCGCGGGGTCGACCTCTACATCGTCCAGTCAACGTTTGCCCCCTCGGACAACTTGATGGAGCTGTTGATGTTGATCGATGCGGCCAAGCGTGCCTCGGCACGTCGCATCACGGCGGTGATCCCGTACTTTGGATATGCGCGTCAGGACCGGAAGGATCAGCCCCGTGTGGCGATCACGGCCAAGCTCGTAGCGAATCTGCTCGTGCAGGCTGGTGCTAACCGGATCATCACGATGGACCTGCACACGCCTCAGCTTCAGGGGTTTTTCGACATCCCACTGGATCACCTCTATGCGTCAAGCGTTACGGTTAAGGCACTGCAAAGACTGGGCCTTACGAATGTTGCCGTAGCCGCGCCTGACGTCGGCGGTGTCAAACAGGCTCGAGCCTATGCGAAGATGCTTGGCGATGCAGATCTGGTGGTTGTTGATAAGCGTCGACCGAAGCACAATGTTGCTGAGGTGATGAACATCATCGGCGAAGTGCAGGGTAAGAACGTGGTGATCGTCGATGACCTTATCGATACAGGCAGCACGTTTGTCCAGTGTGCTGAAGCACTGAAGAAGCAGGGGGCCAACCAGATCATCGGCGTGATTACACACCCGGTATTCTCCGGTGCGGCTGTCCAGAAGATCGGCGCGAGTGAGGCATTGACGAAGCTCTACGTGACGGATACCATTCCTCTTCGCGAGAGCAACAGTAAAATTGAAGTTTTAAGCGTTACGGGGCTGTTCGCAGAAGCAATCAACCGTACGCACGACAATCAGTCGATCAGCTCGCTGTTTGAAAAGAACCAGGGCTGATAGGCATTTCTCTTGATTAGCAACGCAACCCGAAGGATCATCCCATGAGTCAGGTCACACTTCCAGCAGAGCCACGCACCCCTGGTGCGGCAGAAGCCAAGAAACTTCGCGCCAACGACCGCGTGCCGGGCGTGTATTACACCAACGGTGAGGAAGCCGTACACTTTTCCGTGTCGACGCTCGCCCTGCGTCCGGTGGTTTACACATCGAAGGCACAAGCCGTGCGCCTGAACATCAATGGTCAGGATCGCCTGAGTGTCCTGAAGGAAGTCTCGTTTGACCCGATCTCGGACAAGATCCTGCACTTCGACCTCCTCGGTGTGCGCGAAGGCGAGCCGATCGTGGTCAAGGTTCCGGTTCACGTATCAGGTCTTGCCATCGGCGTACGCGAAGGCGGTACGCTCGAGCATGCACTGCACAAGACTTCGATCAAGGTCGACCCAGCCAACATTCCAACGCATATTGATGTTGATGTTTCTCAGCTGGGCAAGGGGCAGAACATTCATATCTCTGACCTCAACGTTCCCGGTGTCGAATTCCTCGAGCGCCCGGGCACCCTTGTCGCCGCATGCCATGCTCCTAAGGTGGTTGCTGTCGAAGAGACGGCAGCTCCAACGAAGAAAGGCAAGAAGTAATTACGGAATTACGGAATTACGTAATTACGTAATTACGTAATTAAGTAATTACGGAATTACGTAATTACTCGTACCCAGTCAATCAGCGTCGAATGTGAGTGATCACGTTCGACGTTTTCATTTTCGGTAGTGTACGGATTTTAAATGGCAGATTAGTCACCAAGTGTATTATGTTGCGCAGTCATTAATGCACAACAAGCGGGGGCTTTTCATGCGTGCTTATGCATTTGCAATGGTCGTTGCCGTTCTAGCGCACGTCGGTGCCTATGGACAGGAGGACGTGTTACGACCGAACGGGCGAGGCGGAGTCGCCACTACGGCCGAAAGTTCGGCCGCATCGGTTGATCGGCCACGTGATAACGGCCCTGGTCTGGTTCTTCGGGGCGGAATCGAGGGGGGGCTCGGTCTGAACTTTCTTCAGCGGACGATCGAGGGGCTCCTGCCCACCTCACCACTCGGACTCCTGAGTTCCGGTACCGGGTTGTCGCCGTTATATGGAGTCTATGCGGAACTTGAGCTCAGCCCAACGGTATCGCTTGGACTTCGCATGATGGTCGACCATAAGAGCGTGTCAGGATCAAAGAGCGGCTTTTTACAGGACTGCATTGTCAACGACCCCTATGGTAACCCGACGCAGGTGACGGTTGCTTCCATGAGTGGGGAGTTCACGCAGTCGCTGACATTCTTCACGTTCACACCAGTTGTGCGGGTTGATCTGATGGACAACTTCTTCGCCCAGGTCGGACCAACGATCCACCTGCCGACGCAGAATGCCCAGGCCACCACCACGTTTACAATCGATCCGTCCGAACAATGCTCGTTCAATTTCGGTCAACCGAATGAATCAAAGGTCAACACGGTCAGCGCGGAAGACGAGAACATCCCGGCCCTGCGCATTGGGCTAGACGCGGCCGTCGGATACCGCTTTGCAATCGGAGATGGCCTGGAGTTGGTACCGCGCATCGGCTATCAGCTGATGATCACCTCGTTTGATAACGAGTCGTCCGGCACAGACTTCACGCGTGTCAATACCGACCCTCCTGCTCGAGACTTCATCGCTCGTCCTGCGACGCTCAACAGTGTGCAGGCTTCCATCGCATTGTGGTTCCGTTTGTAAGGAGACATCCGTGAAGAACTACCTACGCTCTCTTGTCATGCTTTCTCTGACGGTGCTTGTCTGCATCGTTAACATCGGCGCACAGACGGTCACGATAGAGCCGATCCCAAACAACACTCGCTACGATGATTTCGCCCCGTCGATCACGAATCACGGCAAGCTGATCATCTACTCGTCAGATCGGGATGGCAAGGGTCAACGGTTGATGTCGATGGAACAGTCCAACGGCATGTGGTCGTCGTCAAAACTGCTCAATGGCGATGTCAATGATGCTGAGCATGCCGGCGTCGGTGCGCTCACACCAGACGGACAGTCGATGATCTTTTCAGCCACCAATCACGATGTCAAGGGAGCGGGCCGCACGGATCTCTACATCGCACAACGACGCAGTGGCAAATGGCGCGATATCGGGCCCCTTGGTTCATCGGTGAACTCCTCGTCGTATGACGCACAGCCATCGCTGAGTTCGGATGGACGCACGCTGTACTTCGTGTCCGATCGTCCCGGAGGCCAGGGAGCAACAGACATCTACACGAGCGTCTGGGACGGTACGGAGTGGAGCATCGCAACTCCCGTGGCCGGTCTGAATACGGCGTCCGGTGAAATGTCGCCCGTCATTGCTCCGGATGGACGGACACTCTACTTCGCCTCGGATCGTTCAGGTGGGGCAGGGGGCTATGACATCTACGTTGCTACCGTGCAGAACGGTTCAGTATCGAACGTTCGCCGTCTTCGTGAGCCAATCAACTCGCCGGCAGATGAGCTTTTCTACACGGCCCTGCCGAACTCAGATCGTGCAATGATGTCTCGCACAACTGCTAGTGGAGACTATGACAACTTTATGGTCACTCCGAATCCGTTTCCGGGTGATGCAGTGACCTTGGTTGAGGGAATCGTGCGTGACGAGGCATCTCGAGATCCACTTGGTGCAGAGATAACTGTAACCGATCTGAAGTCAGGCAAGCGTGTTGCAACACTTCGGAGTGATGATGCAACCGGGGCTTATTACGTAACGCTCACGGCAGGCCGGGTGTACTCGATCACCGCAGTTGCTGAGGACCATGTGTTCCACTCGGAACGATATGAAGTGCCGTCCGGCGCGAAGGGGCGCACCGTCAAAAAGGATATCGATCTGTCGCGTATCCGTGGCGGCAGTGGCCAGCTTCTTGTCTTCTTCGACACGGACAAATCGGAACTGAAGTCAGAGTCGATGCCCGAGCTGGAACGTGTCGTGGCCCTGCTGCGCGAAAACAGCTCGGTCCGTATGCGGTTTGATGGACACACCGATGACCAGGGCACCGATGATTACAATGACGGCCTGTCACAACGTCGCGCCGACGCCGTTCGCACATACGTGATCTCTGCTGGCATTGAGGCCTCGCGCCTAACAGCCAAAGGCTACGGCAAGCGCCGACCCATGGTTCGTGGCAATACAGATGAAGACCGGCAACAGAACCGTCGCGTGGAAATGAAGATCATGGAGTAAGATGACGGATGACGGATGACGGA
>DNLG01000115.1:13544-17678 GCA_003488525.1 Bacteroidota bacterium
TCAGTAATTCCGTAATTCCGTAATTCAGTAATTCTTCTCCACCCATCGTCCATCATTTCGAATGATGTCGATGAGCGCGTCCACGGCGCCGGCGGAGGGGATATTGCGCTGAACGATTTCCTGTCCGCGGTAGAGTGTGATACGATCGGGACCCGAGCCGACGTAGCCGTAATCGGCGTCAGCCATTTCGCCCGGACCATTGACGATGCAGCCCATGATGCCGATCTTGACTCCCTTGAGGTGGTCGGTGTGGGAGCGGATCATGGCCGTTGTTTCCTGCAAGTCAAACAGCGTGCGACCGCAGGACGGGCAGCTGATGTACTCGGTCTTGGTCATGCGTGTGCGCGCAGCCTGCAAGATCCCGAAAGCAGTTCTGACAGACGTGGCAGTATCAAGCCCCCTGATAGCAGAGAGCGTGATCATTACGGCGTCACCGAAACCTTCTACCAGCAAACCGCCGACGTCGGTCGATGCGTCCAGCACGCCGTCGTCGATGGTATCCGTATGGCTGTGATACTCAAGGATCACCGGCATATGAACATGTGCTGCAAGAATACGGTCACAGCATTCTCGCATAGCAGAAAAGTACGCATCTGATGGGCTTCCGATCATGAGCACGACGCTGGCATCTTCAGCCAGTTCATGCAGAACCTCCACGGTGAGTTCGTCTGCCACGCACCGCACGATGTTCATCACGGTGTGACGCTGCGGAATTCGTCTCCATTCATCGATGGTAAACACCGGCACGCAGAAAAAATGATCATCGTGGTTGAGCCAGACCGTAACGTCCAGTAGCTGTCGCGTGCCCGCAGGAGCCATAAACGGCAAGGGGGCTGAACCCATGTAGAGAAACTCGGCGGCCTGATCCGAGGTCGACCATTTGTCGGTTATCGGATCGTAGACGTGACCGATCTGAGCGAGGTCTTCCATTCTGGAGATCGCGACTGTGCGCAGATCAGCCAGCACACGCGGCACGTTGTCATGACCTACCACAGCCACGGCATGCGTCTGACGTCGGTGATAGACGTAGGGTGACCTCATTGGGCGTATCTCCGGATGAGCGCGCGCGCCACGGGGATCTCGGCTTCGGGTTCTTCCGTCAGTGAAACACGAACTGTATCTCCCAGACCATCGGCCAGAAGTGTCCCGATGCCAAGAGCGCTCTTGATGCGTCCGTCCTCACCATCGCCGGCCTCTGTCACACCAAGGTGCAGCGGATAGGGTTTCATCTTCTGGTCGTTCAGTGTGGCCACCAAAAGACGATAGGCATGGATCATGACAATCGGATTGCTCGACTTCATCGATAGAACGATGTTATCGAAGCCCTCATCGTCGGCAATGCGGAGGAACTCCAGGGCCGACTCAACCATGCCGTGCGGACTGTCGCCGTATCGACTCATGATGCGGTCCGACAGTGACCCATGGTTGGTGCCGATGCGCATCGCCGTACCGTACTCCTTGCAGATCTTCACCAGCGGCACAAACCTGTCACGAATACGCTCAAGCTCTTCGGCATACTGCGCATCGGTGTATTCGATGATGTTGAACTGTTTCTTATCGACGTAGTTGCCAGGATTGATCCGAACCTTTTCGACAAGCCGCGCGGCGATCTCTGCTGCATTCGGCGTGAAGTGGATGTCGGCCACAAGGGGCGTTGTATAGCCTCTCTGACGCAGGCCTGTTCGAATGTGTTCCAGATTCTTGGCCTCGCGGATGCTTGGCGCAGTTATGCGCACAAGCTCGCAGCCGGCATCGATCATGCGGATCGACTGCTCGATCGTGCCTTCGGTATCCATGGTGTTCGTGGTCGTCATCGACTGCACACGAATCGGTGCTGACGAGCCCATCGTTAGCTCACCGATCAGCGCTGTGATGGTCTCGCGCCTTCGATACTCGGTCAGCGAACCGCAGTAAGAGGCCGTTGGTTGCGGTGTGGACATTACAGCTGGCGGCTCACTTCAAACAGGATGTTCTTCTCGCGCTCGCTCAGGCCGTGATACCCACCGGACGAGATCTTATCCAGGATGCCATCGATCTGCTCCTGTGAGACCGGCTCGCCGTTGACGACAAATCGTGTGGGCGTCTGCCTCGCTGGCATCTGATGCACGGTAGGGGGCTCTGGGCTACGAAAACGCGATGTGTACGCAGGAGGTGTCGGGATGTCGCGATACTCCACGTCAATGACATCCGGACGCCGAGAAGCGTATAGGCCCCCTGACCTCTGGTCGACACGCTGCATGAGGCCTGAACCAAACTTCATCAGCAGGTAACCGCCCAGCGCGCCGCCCAGGTGGGCAAAGTGGGCCACTCCATCGCTGGTGTTCATCAGCCCGTTCAGCAGGTCAAACCCGGCGTAGATCATCACGAAGATGCGAGCCGGAATCGGGAAGAACAGCGGAAACATCATGATCGGCCGATCAGGATACGTCATCCCGAATGCAAGCAGTACACCCATGATTGATCCGGACGCCCCGATCGTTGGCACCATGCTGCCGTCGATCAGCGGATGGACGGAAAGATGCACCACCGCTGCTGCGATACCACACAACAGGTAATAGACCGCAAACCGACGCGAGCCCCATAGGTGCTCGAGCTCCATGCCGAACATCCACAGGGCCAGCATGTTGAAGAACAGATGCCCCAGGCCACCATGCATGAACTGATATGATAGCACCTGCCAGGGAAAGAACAGCCCACTTTCCACCGGCCAGAGCGCAAACATCTGGGTCACGACGTTGTCGATCGGGACACCGTCAAGCGTCAGTCCGGAGAGCATCAGGGACTGGAACAAAAAGACCGCTACGTTGGAGATCAGCAGAAACTTGATCACCGGCGGGAAGGCGCTTAGGCCGCGGCCCTGGCCAAAGAATGACGACATGGATTATGCCTCGAGTGCAATGACTCCGGGGAGCGCCTTGCCCTCGAGAAACTCGAGCGAGGCACCGCCGCCGGTTGAGACGTGGGTGACGTTCTTCGCATGACCGAATTGCGTGACTGCTGCTGCAGAATCTCCCCCTCCGACGATCGTGACGGCGCCTGACGAGGTAGCAGCAGCCAGAGCATCGGCAATTGCACGCGTGCCCGACTGAAAATTTGTAAACTCAAACACGCCCATCGGGCCATTCCAGACAACCGTGCCGGCCGTGCGAATTGCATCTGAAAACAAGGTCTCGGTCTGTGGTCCGATATCCAGGCCCATCATCCCGTCGGGAATAGCCTCCGCCGCAACCGTCTTGGTGTCTGCCGTATCGGCGAACGCCGAGGCAACCACGGTGTCGACGGGGATCAGCAGGCGCACGCCGGCTGCTTCGGCACGGCGCATGAGCTCGCCGGCCAGTTCGACCTTGTCCTCTTCTACCAGGGAGCTGCCAACACCAAGCCCCTTTGCCTTGAGAAACGTAAACATCATGCCACCGCCGATCAAGATGGTGTCGCACGATGAAAGGAGTGCATTGATCACGTCGATCTTGCCCGAGATCTTCGAACCACCCATGATGGCAACCAGCGGACGCTTCGGGTTGGCAAGGGCCGACCCAAGGTACTGGAGTTCTTTCATGATCAAGAGTCCGGCGCAGCGCGCGGCAAAGTGCGACGCGATGCCGGCAGTGCTGGCATGAGCGCGGTGCGCTGTGCCAAAGGCATCGTTGCAGTACACATCACCAAGCTTTGCCAGTGCTGCGCAGAATGACGGGTCGTTGGCTTCTTCTTCGGCATGAAAACGGAGATTCTCCAGTAGCACGATGCTACCGAAGGGGGCCTGCTGGACAGCTGATTCGGCAACAGGGCCGGTGCACTCTGCGGCGAAGTTCACCGCCACGCCACGAGCACGCATCAGCGCCGAAAGATGTTCGGCTACCGGACGCAGGGAGTACTTTGGATTGGGTTTGCCTTTGGGTCTTCCCAGATGGGACATCAAGATCGCTACACCACCGCGGTCGACGATCGACATGATCGTCGGAAGTGACTCAACGATGCGTGTGTCATCCGTGATCGCCCCCTGCTCATCCTGCGGAACGTTAAAGTCGACCCGCACAAGCACGCGCTTGCCGGCTACGTCCATCTCCGTGATCGAGCGGATCACGCCGTAACCCGCAGAAGAAGATCGGCGATGCGGTTCGAGTAGCCCCATTCATT
>DNLG01000115.1:17894-18511 GCA_003488525.1 Bacteroidota bacterium
GAATGCGGATTACCCACGATGTCGGTCGATACGATCGGGTCGGTGCAGTATTCCAGGATGCCCTTCATCGGACCCTCAGAAGCAGCCTTGAAGGCAGCATTGATCTCGTCCTTGGTGGCAGCCTTTTCGAGCACGACCGTAAAATCCGTGACCGATCCGTCAGGCGTTGGCACGCGGAAGGCCATTCCATCCAGGCGACCCTTCATTTCGGGCATGACTTCGCTGACGGCCTTCGCTGCTCCCGTCGTGGTAGGGATGATGTTCTGTGCGGCGGCACGCGCACGACGAAGGTCCTTGTGCGGAAGGTCGAGAATATTCTGGTCGTTGGTATAGGCATGGACGGTTGTCATAAAACCATTGACGATACCGAAGTTCTCGTGCAGGATCTTGACCATCGGGGCCAGGCAGTTTGTTGTGCACGAGGCATTCGACACCACGTGCATGTCTGATGTGAGCTCGTGCTCGTTCACGCCCAGTACGATCGTTCCATCAAGCTTGTCCTTGGCCGGTGCCGTAAGGATCACCTTGCGCGCATGGCGCAGGTGCTTGTCGAGGTCGGCCTTGGCCGTGAACTTCCCGGTCGATTCGATCACCACATCAAGACCGCTCCATGGCAG
>DNLG01000115.1:18694-20512 GCA_003488525.1 Bacteroidota bacterium
TTGCCATCGACGTCGACGGTTCCGTTGAACCGTCCGTGAACGGAGTCATACTTCAGCAGGTGAGCAAGCGTGGCGGCATCCGTCAGGTCATTGATACCAACGATCTCCACGTCAGCACCGCGTTGCGTAAGTGCACGGAACACCAAGCGTCCGATGCGTCCAAATCCATTGATGGCAATCTTCGTGGCCATTGATTGTTCCGTAGGAAAGTGCGGGTAAAAACAAGCGGTGCAAAAATACCACCGCTTATGGTTTCCGCACCTTTGCCGGATTGGCCTTGACAAACTCCGCCCATGCCTGACGTTTTGATGTCGCGCCACCACGTTTTGCCGGGGTAGGGGGCTTGCCATTTGCCGCATGACAGATAGCTACGGCCAGGGCGTCGGTTGCATCGAAGAACTGCGGTGTTTCCTCGATCTTGAGGATCGCGCGGACCATCTGCTGGACCTGTTCCTTGCCGGCTGCACCACGACCCGTAACGCTACGCTTAACCTGCATGGGTGTGTACTCAACCGGATCATGTCCGGCCTGTGCGCAGGCCAGCATCGCCACACCACGTGCGTGTGCCAGCTGCACGATGGTCAGGACATTTTTCGCGTGAAAGACCTTTTCCATGGCGCACACGTCCGGTGATGAGCGACTGATGACGGCACTGAGTCGATCATGAATCTCTCGAAGACGCTCCGGGAAGGACGACGTGCGGCGTTTGACGGCAATGACGCCGTACTCGACAAGCGTCAGCTTTGAGCCCTCGACGTCGATGACGCCGTAGCCGCAGATCACCGAACCAGGGTCGATCCCGAGCACACGCATTGGTCAGACCTCGTCGGGAAGAATGGCGTTGTGGAACACATTCTGCACGTCATCGTCATCGTCCAGTACATCGAGAAACTTCTCCAGAAGTCGAGCATTCTCCGGATCGTCCATTGTGACCATGGTGCCGGGCTCGAACACGATCCTCTGCTCGCGCACGGCCACGCCGGCCTCGGTAAGACCATTGACACAGGTTCCAAGCGTGTCCACGGTACAGAAGATCAGAGCCCCTTCGTCGATCATCACCACGTCTTCCGCGCCAACGTCCATGGCAACAAGTAGCAGATCGTCCTCGACACGACTGGTCTCGATACGGATCTCGCCCCGGCGCGTGAAGTTCCAGCTCACAGAATTGGTCTCACCCAGATTGCCGCCATACTTCGAGAAACTGGCTCGTAGCTGCTGCGTCGTGCGGTTGCGGTGGTCGGTTGTGCAGACAACGATCATCGCAACGCCGCCCGGACCATAACCTTCGTAGATAACGTCCTCGTAGGTGGTTCCTTCGAGCTCTCCAGTGCCACGCAGGATAGCGCGTTTGATCGTGTCGACCGGCATCGATACGGAGCGGGCGTTTTCGATGGCCATCCGCAGACGGGCGTTACCGTCAGGGTCGCCCCCTCCAAGCTTTGCCGCAACGATGATCTCCTTGGAGACCTTGGTGAAGAGTTTGCCGCGCTTGGCATCAACCACCGCCTTGCGACGTTTGATGTTGGCCCATTTACTATGTCCTGCCATGGCGCAAAACTACGATGTCTGCCGACGGTGAGGTATTGACTCCATGAGGCGCTTGTAGATCGGTGACAGTGCCAGCACATTCGGATTGCCAACGAGGATGAACTGCTCGCGCGCGCGCGTGATGGCGACGTTCAGCTTGCGGTCCACCGGAACATCATCGATCTGCACATCGGAGCGGATGGAATCAAACTCCTGTTCATTGGTAACGGCGGTGCCGTACAGGATAACGTCGCATTCACTTCCCTGAAAGCGCTCCACCGTGTCGACCGT
>DNLG01000115.1:20711-25133 GCA_003488525.1 Bacteroidota bacterium
GCTCGGAACGGGGTTATGATGCCGATGGAAGGGGGCTGGGCGGTCCCGGCTGCCTGCACGAGGATGCGCTTTGCCAGATCACGCAGGAGATAGGCCTCGGCCAGCTGTTGCTGCTGGGCATCGACCTCGATCATGCATGTACGATGGCTGACAACGTCAGCCCAGGGCAGGGGAGCGCTGCTTCGCTGCGAGTCTTTCAGGCACGTCAGACGTCCGCCGTAAAACGCCTCCGACGGAAAGCGCATCACGTCCTCATGCATGCGCCCCTGCTGGGTCAGCATGGCCACGGAGGCGCGGTCTCCGCGCCGGTGGGCGCATCGTATCAGCCGTTCGAAGCCGGACATCCCGAGGTTAGTCAGGCAGACCTCATCCAGGTGCTTTGAATCGACCTTGAGGAGTTCCGCCGGCTGGGCGATCACCGCCGGCAGCTGACAATGGTCGCCGATCATGATCGTGCGCTCACATCGCGCCAGAAGGCCGATCAGTTGTGGTTCGATGATCTGAGAGGCCTCATCAACGATCACGGTGTTAAACTCACGCAGGCTCCAGAGCTCAGGCGCTGAGTGCATTGATGCGACGGTCGCTACGATCACCCGTGTCGAAGAAACAGTGTCGGCCAGATCCTCTGGCGTAAGATCCCGGGCCAGCCGTGGTATCGATCCAGCGCCGGTGGCACCCTCGAGGCTACCCTGGCGCAGAAAGTCGACCTTATGTTTACCGAGCACATCACAGATCTCATTCGCGGCCCTGTTGGTGAAAGCCACAACGAGGACGCGGTGGCGGGGCAGGCGCAGTAACTCCTGGACGATCGCGCGCAGAACGGCCGACGTCTTCCCGGAGCCCGGCGGACCCTGAATGAGGAAGAGCTCGCGGGCTGCAACGGCGCGCTCCACGATGCCGCGCTGCACGTCCGTCAGATCCGGAGCCTGTGAAGCGGTAGGCACATCATGCTGCGGCGCGGAAAGTCCCATAAGAACGCTCCGGCGCCGCGGGTTGGCGTCGATCAGTGATCGGATCGAGGTGGACGTGGTGCGCATGCCGGTGTCGGTGATATCCTGCTCGATCATCCATCCATCGGCATCGCGGCGGGATATGTCGGCGTACTTATTGCGAAGTGAGATTGTAACATGTTCTACGTCCATCGACCGGACAGATCCCTTGTAGAGCTCGAGGCCGGTCTTCGATGCGCCCGTGAACGGGTCCTGGCCCATCCGTCGAAGTACGACGGCATCGCCAAGGCGGATGGACGTAGGAAGCGGTTGTGGACGGCGCAGGAACGTCAGGTGCATCGTTTCCATGTTCGAGCGCTCGCGATCGAACGTCAGGCCGGTCAGCACGGTGGGGGAGAGTTCGCGATCCTTTGGCGATAACCGCCAAAGGTCGGCCGCACAGCGCCCCGAGCCCCCTCCCAGACGGGCTGTGGCTTGTTCATTGGCGGCCATACGAAGCCATTCGGCGATCATGTATCGCTCGGTCAGACCGAGACTTGAAAGACTCTTGGTGAGGCGTTCCCACTCGTCGCGTTCATAGCTCGATATGCCCTTGATGTACGTCGGACCCAGCTGGGCAATGCGCAGCATCTTCATGTCGCCCTGCTGTACGCGCAGATCATTCAGGACAATGGCATTGCGGGCGTCGATGATCGATCTCATCGGATGGTGGAAGTCCTCGACGTCGCGAAGCGGGTTTTTCTGATCCGCGATGTACCACATCTGACCCATGATCGCACCCGGAGAGTCACGCGTGGCCTCCAGAAGCGCCATGTAGCTGACGGCCTGCGACATGTGATCCGGTCGATCGAGCGCGCGCGGACGTCCAACCTTGAGCTCGATCACCGTCAGCTCCTTTTCGCGTCGAACCACGATATCTGCCCGGCCCTGCAGGCCGAGCACCGGTGATATCAGGAATGGTTCCAGAACCACGTCAGCACCTTTCCAGGCATGTACCATCTGCCGAAGAGGAGGTAATAGGTGCCGCACGGTGGCGAGCAGTTCTCGGTACCTCTGACTATCCTGGGCCAGAGCTGCCATTGCAAGGGGGCGGAACTGCATCGCCTCGGCGATCACTTCAGCGTCGCCCAGATCGGGACGCCGCACCAGAGCATCAAGCGCTCCATTGACCACACTGCCGGCGAGCATTGCCGGCGTCGGCGGTCCGATCTGCCGGAGGCGCTTTATGGCAAGAGAGCCGCTGAGAAGGCCGTTATCGCTCAGAAGGGAGGATGCATCGGTCACATCGACAGTGATCTCGGGTTCGAGTACGAGAAGGGACTCTTGGTTCGGTAGCAGACTCTGTTCAAGTGCGGCCACACGGCGTCCGAGAAGCAGCGTGCGGGCCTCGACAACGTCGCCAAGGAGCCCCTTGTCGAGCGTGAAGGGTACGAGCACGCATGAGCCATCGTCCTCCATATCCACCATGGCCTGGCCGGATTGGGTGACGTCGGTAATGATCCCGAATCGGGCCGATGAAATGTCCAGATGCGTTGTCATCCGATATTCGTTCGGCGAACTCCGGCAGGGGGCTCAGCGATGTGGATGGATATCCTTGATCCGGATCTGTGGCGACGAGCCGCCGTTGAACAGGTTCTCTTCGAGGGTATAGACCATGGCAAAGGACCGTCCGTGGGAAACGTCGCTGATCTTACCACCAAGTCCGAATCCGATGGCGTCGAGCTGGAAGTGCCGCTGCATGGCACGGAACTTCAGATGGTTGTTGCCGACCACCTTTACGCCGTTAGCCGAAGTCACGTTATCAGTCATGAACATCGGTCGCGGGTTTTGATGACCGTATGGGGCAAACTTGGCCAAGTGCTTGAAAAATGAAGGCGATAGTTCGGTGAGTTGAAGCTCTGTATCGATGACTATTTCGTGTTCCATTTCCATGGTGGCCAGAGCTGCACCAGCTATCTCGTCCAGTCTGCGCTGTAGTTCGGGGATGTTCTCGACCTTCAGCGACAGCCCGGCTGCGTGGATATGGCCGCCAAACTCGATCAGCAGATCCTCGCATTGTTTCAGCGCGTCGTGAATGTCGAACTGGCGTACCGAGCGCGCTGACCCCTTGGCGATACCGTCGATTGTCGTGAGCATGATGGCAGGGACATTGAAGCGCTCGACCAGTCGGGAGGCAACGATGCCGATGACGCCGGCATGCCAGGCTTCATTGTGTAAAATCAATGCCTTACCGCTGCCGCTTGAGAGCTGCTCTTGAGCCAGAATGGCTGCCTCTTCGAACGTATGTTCATCGATCGAGCGGCGCTGTCGGTTATCGCGTTCAAGTTCCTGGGCGATATGGAAGGCGCGCAGTTCATCATCCTGCATCATCATTTCAACGGCCCGGCGGGGGTCGCCCAGTCGCCCGGCCGCATTGATACGCGGAGCGATCCCGAAGATCACGCTCGAATTCGTCAGCTCGCCCAGCGGCAAGCTTGCACAGTCGACCAGCCCCTTGAAGCCGGGTCTGGTGTACGAGTTCAGCAGTTCGAGACCGAACAGGCTCAGAACGCGGTTCTCACCATGTAAGGGGGCGATATCGGCTGCCGAGGCGATAGCCACGAAGTCCAGGTATTCGTAGGCCAGTTCCGGGTGACCCTGACGCTGACTCAGAGCCTGAAGGAGTTTGAAGGCCACGCCGCAGGCAGCAAGGTCCTTAAATGGATACGGGCATCCTGGTTTCAGTGGGTTGAGCAGGGCCAGACACGAGGGAATCTCCTCGGCGGCCTGATGATGATCGCACACGATCACATCAATGCCCAGCGAGCGGGCGTGATCCACGGCTTTGGATGCCGTTACGCCTACGTCGACCGTAACGATCACCGAGGCACCGGCACGGTGTGCACGGTCGACAGACTGTGGCGTAAAACCAAAGCCTTCATCCAGGCGACTTGGAATGTGATAGTCCGCCGTCGCTCCGATCCTGCGCAGGAAATGGAGCGTCATGGCCGTACTTGACGTGCCGTCAACATCATAATCGCCGTGTATCCATATCGTCTCGCGGTCCGCAATGGCCCGCAGGATACGGTCAACAGCAACCTCCATACCATCCATGAGCCATGGGGAGTGGAGGTGATCGAGCGATGGTTCAAAGAACCGTTGAACATCTTCAACGGTCTTTATCCCACGTCCGACGAGCACTCTGGCGATCGGGCGGGGGATTTCAAGCGAGGCGATTATCGTCTGGACGGCATGTTCATCTGTACATTCCCGGGTGATCCACCGGTAGTTCAAAGGGTTCCTGTTAATTTGAAAACAAACTCCCTCAAGATACGAAGCTCCGCTACCTGTGGCAAAACGCAACCAAGGCAATCCCGCACGTCCAACCGACCCTCATGATAAAGATCTCGGGTATAGTGCTCGGACACGGCAGAGAGCCAAGCAGCTTGACAGAACTCGCACCCGCGTAAAGCTCGGAGACGTTCCAGCTGGT
>DNLG01000152.1:0-229 GCA_003488525.1 Bacteroidota bacterium
TTTTTTTTCGTCAACATATGTAAACCCGATTGTGGTGTCGTCACGCTGCGCCACGTCATTCCGAGGAGCGCAGGAACAAACGGATGTCCAGCGGTAAGATCACATAAACGAACTCTGTGCTCCGGGACGTTCGTCGTCGTCATACGACGCGGCCATCATCCCGGATGTCGTATATGCCATACGTCGACGACGATTGCGCAGCCACGTAAAGAGGATGAAGGCGATGCCC
>DNLG01000152.1:270-690 GCA_003488525.1 Bacteroidota bacterium
CAGCAATCAGTAGAAGCTACTTTTCGAGCCGCTGTCATCCGATGGCGGCTCGTTCCATTGTGAGCCATCACTACCGGCAAAAGCCCCCTGAACGCGACGACGGCGATTGCGCAGCCAGGTAAAGAGGATGAAGGCGATGCCCCCTACCACAAGCAGCGTGATGATCAGCGTGCCCCACTGAAATGTTGGCGGATAGACGCCGACCGATCCGTCGGGATTGGTATGCGTGTATGGACGCGAGAAGTAGAAGGCCGGATGAAAGGGCATCGACCAGTACCAGGGAATGCTGCCCATCATGTAGCCCATCATGAACCCGTCGCCCATGCCGCCATAGCGGTTAACGACGTAATTGGTTGAGGTGCCTGCCGGACCGCGGAAGCTCTGCCTCTGTGTGGCTCGCGGCGCACCGTAGCGCCCGGT
>DNLG01000152.1:926-3224 GCA_003488525.1 Bacteroidota bacterium
GGTGCGTTGCGTGAAGGGGGCGGAGCCTGGCGCGTGCGCGATCCGCCGAAGGAACGTCCGCTGCTTGGGCTGCGGTAGCCGCGACCAAAGCTCCGACCGTATCCGCCACCGCGACTTCCACCGAACGATCCGCCGCCGCGCCGCTGTGCAAGGGCGTCAGTCGGGATGACCCAGGCAAGCAGAGCAAGCACAAGCGTCGAGAGAACAAGAAAACGTTTCATCGTTAGAATACTCCTTCGGTCGTTAGCGACCCGTCAATTTCCCGATAGGTGATCTCGGCAGCAAACTCAGCACGCTCGGGAATGTTCTTTGATCCACCGAACCAGGAGCGCAAGCCCCTTCCCTCCTCAACAGACGGCGCCTTGATGTGCACATAGAGCCGCACGACGCCTTCCTGCTCTTCGTTATTGCGCAGCAGCAGCGTTGACTCAAGCGTCCCGTCACTGTCGATGGTCAGCATCTGCAGTGACGTGGCTTCTTCAGAGGTGAAGCCAGGGGGCTCGGTCTGGACGCTGTCGAGATAGTCCGTGAAGAGATTCTTCGTGTAGTGCTGGCCATCTGAGCCGACATACATGATCAATGCGTCAAAGTCGCCGTCTTCGCTGATATGGATGAAGACCTCACGGACCTTGTCGAGCTGCTGGCCGTTGTAGTAAATGGCCGTCCGTTCAAGGCGACCATTTCCTTCGATGCTGAGTTCTGGCATATGGCAAGTATACGACGTACTATCAGGGGATTCGTTGCAGTCAGCCCCCTGCCTGCCTATCTTCGGCATACTCTCGGCGTATTCATTGTTGAAAGACACCACCATGGCATCTGACGAGGTCGGCATCTGGTTCGATCCAGCCAACCCCTATGAACGGCCAAGCTTTACGCTCGGAATCGAGGAGGAATACATGGTCCTCGATCCCACCACCTTCAACCTGAAATCACACATCCAGTTCGACCTGCTGGGTCAGGGCGAAAAGGTTCTGCACGAGCACATCAAACCCGAGATGCATGGCTCAATGCTCGAGATCGGAACGGGCATCTGCAAGAACACGACGGAAGCCTTCAACGAGGTCCGCAAGATCCGCAGTATCGTCTCAGGCCTTGCATCACAGAACGGTCTCTGCATCGGAGCCTCGTCTTCGCATCCGTTCGCCCGCTGGGAGGACCAGGAGATCTATCCCGATGAGCGATATCGCATCCTTGTCGAAGACATGCAGGTGCTGGCGCGCTCGCTGCTGATCTTCGGCATGCACGTGCATATCGGCATCGAGAACCGTGAGACACAGATCCAGCTGATGAATGAAATGCGCTACTTCATGCCGCACATCCTGGCCATCAGCACAAACTCTCCGTTCTGGGAAGGAATCGATACGGGACTGAAGTCATACCGGTCAAAGATCTTCGAACGCTTCCCACGGACGGCCCTGCCGGACGCGTTTTCCAGCTACGGTGAGTACCAGAACTACGTCAACCTGCTCATCAAAACGGGCTCTATTGACAATGCAAAGAAGATCTGGTGGGACATCCGTCCACATCCATTCTTCCCTACTCTCGAGGTGCGCATCTGCGACCTTCCGATGCGTATCGAAGAGACCGTGGCTATCGCCGCCATTTGCCAGGCCGTGGCCGCCAAGCTCTTCTCGCTCTACGAGAAGAACCTGTCGTTCCGTACCTACCGCCGCTCGCTACTCATGGAGAACAAGTGGCGCGCCGTGCGTTATGGTCTCGACGGCAACCTCATCGACTGGGGACGACAGCGTGAGATGCCCGCACGGGACCTGATTCGCGAGCTTCTGGAATTCGTCGACGATGTTGTCGACGATCTCGGCTCACGTCAGCACATCGAGTACATCCATACGATCCTGGAGAATGGCTCCGGGGCAGACCGTCAGCTGCGGGTGTTCCGCGAAACGGGAAGTCTGACCGAAGTGGCCAAGTACATTCACGAAGAAACAACACGAGATCTGGTATGATCCGCACGCTCACGATGCTGTCCGTTGCAGCCATGTTCATCATGTCTGCAGCTCCTGTGCTGGCAGCCGATTCAACGAAGTCCGACATTGCGATCTTCCAGAAGCCGGTCACGACCAAACACAGTATCACGATCGATGGCAAGAAGATCGACTACGATGCGACGGCCGGACATCTAACTCTGGTTAAAGAAGACGGTACTCCCCGTGCGAAGGTCTTCTACATCGCCTACACGAGAACCGGCGTGACCGAACCGTCTCAGCGTCCGCTGACATTCTCCTTCAACGGCGGACCGGGGTCCTCCAGCGTATGGCTGCACCTGGGCGTGCTGGGTCC
>DNLG01000152.1:3498-6211 GCA_003488525.1 Bacteroidota bacterium
GGTTTCTCCCGTGCCAGTGACGAAAAGGATGCCAAGCAGTTCCATGGCTACAACCAGGATATCGAATCGGTCGGTGAGTTCATTCGCCGGTGGACGTCGGATAACAAACGCTGGGCATCACCGAAATACCTCATCGGCGAGTCCTACGGAACCACCCGTGCCAGCGCGATGTCGGAACATCTTCAGAACCGATACGGCATGTACCTCAACGGCGTGATCCTTGTTAGTGCTGTTCTGAACTTTCAGAGCATCGACTTCGCCGACGGCAATGACCTTCCCTTTGCGACGTTCCTGCCGACGTATGCCGCCTCTGCCTGGTACCACAAGAAGCTCGCTCCCGAAATGCAGTCACTGAAGCTGGAAGACGTTGTGTCCCGCGCCCGCGAGTTTGCCATGGGCGACTACACTCTTGCCCTGATGAAGGGTAGCGCCATGAGTGATGCCGAACGCTCGGCCATCATCGAGAAGATCTCACGCTTTACCGGCCTTTCTCGCGAATACATCGACAAGGCCGACCTTCGTCCGGTGATCTTTCGGTTCTGTCAGGAACTGCTACGTGATAAGGGGCTTGTGATCGGCCGCTTCGACAGTCGTTACACGGGCACGATCTCAGATCGTCTCGGCGAATCGATGGAGCGCGACCCGTCGCATCATCCGACCATTGCCGGATGCTTTTCCACTTGCATCAACGATTACCTGGCGCGCGAGCTCAACGTCACCACCACACTGCCGTATGAGGTCCTGACCGGACGCGTCTGGCCATGGGACTACTCAAACGTCCAGAACGAATACTTGAACGTAGCTCCACGTCTGCGCAATGCAATGCAGATGAATCCGGCTCTGCGCGTGTGGGTGCTAAACGGTTACTATGACCTGGCAACGCCGTTCTATGGAACGGAGTATACGTTCGATCATCTGGGGCTGCCGGCGTCGCTGCGATCCAATATCAGCATGACGTATTACCCGGCCGGACACATGATGTATCTGCTCAAGAGTTCACTGGTGCAGATGAAGACGGACGCTCGTCGGTGGTACGAGTCTAGGTAGGCTGCCCGTAGCTCTTCCGCGTTCCCTCGTACAGCTCGAACTCAAGCAGTCGGCACTCCACGTCGGCACTCCAGAACGTCATACGTTTCGACGAGCGCAGACCGATCTCCTTTGCCAGAGCGAAATTGCCGGTGAAGACATAGCCTGTATAACCCTTGAATCGCTGTTTGAAGAGATCACCAATGTCGTGATACACCCCACGCAATGAGCGTTCATCGCCAAGCCGCAATCCATACTCCGGGTTGAGGATGATGATCGGGCCGTGCTGCTCGCCCCCTTCCACGGTGGACTTTGCCGGCGTCACATCACGGAAGTCCGCCACAGCGATGTCGAGTCGAACTCCTGCAGCACGAGCATTCTCACGTGCCTGACGCACAACACGGGGATCGATGTCCGAACACATGATCTTGCCACCCGGCGCTTTCACGTGCTCGAGAGCCTGCAGACGTAGCTTCTGCCACGCCGAAGCAGCAAAAGGCAGCAGGTGCTGCAAGCCCATGTTCCTGCGAATCGATCCCGGAGCGGTATTCGTAGCGATCAGTGCCGCTTCGATACCCAGCGTTCCGCTACCGCACATCGGGTTCACGAACGGGTACTCGGGCGACCATCTCGTGGAGAGGATCACGGCCGCTGCAAGCGTCTCACGCATCGGTGCCTTTGCTGGATGCATCCGGTATCCGCGGTCGGAAAGGGGCTGACCCGACGTATCGACATAGACCATTAGCGAGTCATCGTGCCAGTACAGGAACACGACACTCTGCGAGGTATCGGGCCCGCTATCGGGTCGCCGCCCTTTGCGGTCGCGTATCTGATCAACGATCGCATCTTTACATCGCATGTTGGCATACATGGTGTTATCGATCTGTGGGGTGCTGATCGAGCTGACAACACTCAGATACCCATCTGCCGGGATCCATTCGTGCCATTCAATACCGTTGATCGCCTGATACATATCGTCGACCGTGCGAACCTGCCAAGATCCCAGACGCAGAAGAACGCGATGTGCCGTGCGCAGCCACAGGTTAAGACGCATGCAGTCTTCAAGCGTGCCGGATGTTTCGACGGCAGCAGGCAGCACGGCGGTAACGGTCAGGCCAAGGGCCTCGACCTCACGTGCAAGGATCGGCGGGATCTCCCGCGGACATGTAATCAGGATCGGATAGGTCATGCGTTCGGCCTCGCAGGCCGCGTTTCAATTTCGAGGTGTGTCAGGATCTGCATGGCCTCAGCGTGCGACGTGCCGCACATCTGCTCATGTGGCTGCAGAGAGCCACAGAATGCCGGACGTTCCGGCTGGCCAAAAAGCATGCAGCGCAGATCATCCGTCAGCTGCACACATCGAACACCGGCAGGCTTACCATTCGGCATGCCGGGTATGGGAGACGTGATCGAAGGGGCAATGCAGCACGCTCCGCACAACGGACGGCACGTCATGCGCTGGCGAAGACGGCTGTCAGTGCCGAATGCAGCTCATCAACATCGCTGCGCGTAATGATGAACGGCGGCACAAGACGGATGACCGTACCCGCCGTGGCATTGGCAATGACGCCGCGCTCGAGTAGCTTGGGAATGAATGGCGCCGCGTCCTCTGAGAGAACAACACCCTGCATGCAGCCTCGGCCACGGATTTCGCGGACAAGCTCCGGGAATTGCGACTGCAGTTCAC
>DNLG01000152.1:6479-6630 GCA_003488525.1 Bacteroidota bacterium
CGCAGGCCACGGGGTTGCCACCATAGGTGGTGCCATGCATGCCCCTGTCCAGTAACGCGGCTGCTTCGTTCGTTGCAAGAATTCCGCCAAGTGGAAGTCCGCCGCCCATGGCTTTGGCAATCGTCACAACGTCAGGCCGCACTCCATAGCG
>DNLG01000152.1:6869-7578 GCA_003488525.1 Bacteroidota bacterium
AGACGCCAGATCGCATCAATGAACTCCTGCGTGGCCTCCGTAATGCCCCCTTCACCCTGAAGAAACTCGAGCATGATCGCTGCGGTGTTCTCGTCAACGCGCGACTCGAGAGCATCAACGTCATTGTACGGAAGCACAAGTGTATTCGGAAGGAACGGCCCCATTCCGTCCTTGTAAAGGGGCTTATCCATCACCGATAGAGCACCATAGGTACGACCGTGAAAGCCCCCAGAGAAGCCGATGATATCATAACGTCCGGTAGCACTACCGAACCGACGGGCGATCTTCATGGCACCATCGGTGGACTCAGCGCCGGAGTTGCTGAAGAACACGCGTGGGTAGCCCGATGCCTTCACGAGCTGTTCAGCCAGTACGACCTGCGGTTCCTGATAGAACACATTGGAGACGTGCATATATCGGCGGATCTGGTGCTCTACGGCCTCAATGATGCGCCGGTGGCTGTGTCCCAGCGCATTGACGGCGATCCCACCCAGCATGTCGAGGTAGGCTTTGCCATCAACGTCATAAATGCGCACGCCCTCGGCACGGTCGATCGCAACGCTGATACGGCGGTAGGTCTGAAACACCACCGCGTGTTCGCGGTCGATGATCTCTTTACTGGCAAGGGTATCGGTAACGGACATTACTTTTCGAGAATCGTGAATTCGACGCGACGGTTTTTAGCGCGCCCTTCGTCAGTGTCGTTTGT
>DNLG01000093.1:0-8038 GCA_003488525.1 Bacteroidota bacterium
CCGAACGGCGTCGATACCGACTTTTTCCGTCCGCCGGCGCAGCGTCCTGCCGGTCCGTTCACATTCTTATTCGTCGGCCGGTTCCAACCGCAGAAGAACCTGCCCGTCGTCATTAACGCCTTTGCCGATGCATTTGCTGGCACCGACGTGCGACTGCGTCTGGTTGGTGATGGACCGCAGCGATCCGAGCTAGAGGAACTGGTTCAACGGCGTGGTGTTCAATCGCAGGTAGTATTCGTACCGTGGCTGGATAAGTTGGGCCTTCTGCATGAGTATCAGTCAGCCCACTGCCTCATCAACTACTCCCTCTACGAGGGCATGCCCAACGTCGTCCTGGAGGCCATGGCCTGTGGCCTGCCGGCTATCCTGAGCGACATCATGGGTCATGAGGAATTGGGGGGAGCGAGCACGGCAGCTCAACTCGTGAGTTGCGATGATGTTGCAGGCCTGAACAGTGCTATGAAGGTGATGACCTCTGCTGCTACTGCAATCCAGTCACGTGCAACGACATCAGCTTCGCATGACGTATCGTGGACTGAAGTGACGGGAAAACTTCTTCACGACATGCAAGATCAGGCCCACACTGCCGCATGAAGTCGTTCTGGCAACGATATGGGTACTGGATCAAGCTGGCGGTGTCGGTGGTGCTGCTGGTGCTGTTGATCGTGAAGGTCGACGTCAAGGTAATGTATCAATCGATTCAATTGGTCCCGTGGTGGTACCTCCCTGTTGGGGGAGTGATCTATGGTTTGATTCAAACTGTTGCCTCCATTCGTTGGTGGCTGCTGACCTCTGATCTGCCACTACGGCGCATCATTCTGATGACATTCGGTACCCAGCACCTCGTCTTCCTATTGCCCAGCAGTCTAACGACGGATGTTCTCCGAATCGCATTTCTGCGGAGTGAGAAGACGGACCTCAGTAAAAGGCTGACATCCTTGGCTGTTGATAAAGTGTTAGGTCTGACTGTGCTGTTGGGCACTATAGGAAGTTGCCTCGTTATAGACTCAATGCACGAGAAAAGCATATTCGGTCTGTTATTCCCCGGCGTACTTTTAGTCTGCATTTCCACGACAGTTCTCATTCTAGCATTCACCAACGTTTGGGCTCGCATCGCAAGTCTGACGCTGACGATTCTGTTTAAAACACCGATGTTTCAGACATTCCTTAGTGGGCGTTCAAGTCGAGAGTTCGTCGAAAATCTCGAGAAGATCAGCCAACTGAAAGGTCGCATGCTGCTGAACGTCGCACTTGCGTTTCTCTTTCAGTTGTCCTCCGCATCAGCCTTTCTTGTCCTTGGATATGTTTTCAACTTTGGATAGAATAAGTTTGAGTTCATGACAGTTGTTTCATTGATGCAGGTTGTAATGTTGGTGCCGCTGAGTGTTGGTGGAATTGGATTGAGGGACGTTTCCTTCGTTGTTTTGGCGGGCATGTTCGGAGTTGAAACCAATAAAGCAATCGCCGCGACAATTGCGCCGTATCCAATCGTTATCTTTTATGCAGTTGTTGGATGGCTGATTTCTTCGCGCTTGGTGAAGAGCCGTGTAAGCGAACCTTTAGGCTGATCACGAATGCCCAAGAGAGGATCGAAATCGTGAAAGCCAGAGTTCTGCATCTGGTAGACAACCTCAGAGCGGGTGGGGCGCAGACCCTTCTGTTAAGTCTTTGTTCAGCACTTTATTCTGAGGGGGTTTTCTTCAGGATAGTCTCTTTGCGTGGCGAGAAGCAACCAGTACTAAGTTCGGATTCAGCCGTTGTTCAAAAGATCATCAGCGCAGGTTCTGTTAGCACAGTTATCGGAGGCTTGCTCACCCTTCCAACGCTGCTATTCAAGCTGCGTCAGATTATTGTTAAGAACAATATCAACGTTGTGCACGCACATCTCCCGTTTTCACAGATGGTGTGCGCATTGCTCAGGCTTTCATTCATAAGGCGAAGAGTTGTTTTCCTTCTTACTCCGTATGCCGCAAGAGATCATACCCCGTGGTATTATTCTTTTGTTCTGCCATCGATTCGGCCGTTCTTCGATGGAGCGTTCTCTGTGCTGCAGAGCAACAGAGACATAGATCAGTTGTTTGGCTCTGGAAGGACGCACCGAGTACCCTTTACATCAACAATACTGCGGGATGCGGAGAGCGACGACAAGCATGCTCTCGACGTGCTGTTTCCGGATTATGCTCGGGCTAAGGTCAGACTTCTCACCGTATCTCGGGTTGCATCAGACAAGTTCATGGAGAGCTATCATCCGCTTTTCAATGCGGTAAAGAGTATGACAGATGTTGCGTACCTGTTTGTTGGCGACGGTGATCGTATGACTGAGTATAGACAGAAGAAAGTAGAGAACGATTGGGCAAATCTGACGTTCGCCGGATATCTTGAGGAATCATCGACACTATACCGTTCTGCTTCAATAGTGGTTTCGGTGTCATTTGATTCTCATGTTTCTTTGGTGTCGATGAATGCACTTGCACTTGGCTGTATTGTCATCACTCACAATGCATCCCCCCAGGTAAAGCCTTTGGTCGTAATGAACACTGGGGCCCCGTCGAACAGACGCTTCCTCAGCTGTGCAAGCCCTGAGATCCTTCGTGATGTTGTGACGGTTCTAATGTCGGGCAACAATATTGAGCGCCTACTCAATCTCTACAACCGGTGTAACTCGAGTGATTCGGACGGTGAGGAGTGGTCAGAGTATGTGCGCGTTTATGAATCCTACGCAAGCAGAATATCATGAGGCAAGCCGCGCAACGCGCGCGTTGTTCATGGGGTTAGCTCATCGAAAAGAATTGACGGCTTCGATCACAAGTTGTATGTCTCGTTGGGAAATGACCGGACTTATCGGCAAGCTCAGAACCTCATCGCTTAACCGTTCGGTGAGGGGGAACGTCATGTGACTCATTTGCGAGTAAGCACGCTGTCTGTGGGGAGGCACTGGATAGTGGATCAATGTTTCCACGCCGTTGTTTTTCAGGTGCGTCTGCAGAGCATCTCGTCTTTCGCACCGAACGACGTATAGGTGCCAAACATGTTCTGTCTCTGGCGTCGGATGCTCAGGTAGCGCAATGCACGAATTGGTTATACCCGTTGAAAAGGCCTTTGCGACGTTGCGGCGTTGCTCATTTTCCGCATCAATATGCTTGAGTTTGATGCGAAGAAACCCGGCTTGTAGTTCGTCCATCCGGGAATTCAAGCCCTGATAGTCGTTGTAGTACTTTTTCGAGCTTCCGTAGTTAGCGATGGAACGGACAACCGAGGCAAGTTCTTCATCATTGGTAGCAACGGCACCGGCGTCACCAAGTGCGCCAAGGTTCTTGCCCGGGTAAAAGGAAAAACCTGCTGCATCACCTAACGTTCCGGACCGGCGCCCCTGCCATACAGCACCAAATGCTTGAGCGTTATCTTCGATGACTTTCAGCTTGTTCGCCTTGGCAATTCGGTCTAGCTCGTCGCTATAGCAGATTCGTCCGTACAAATGAACAGGCATGATCGCCCGTGTTCGCGGCGTTAGCGCGCGCTCAACTTTAGATATGTCCAGGTTGTTGGTGGCAAGGTCTGGTTCGACTAGCACCGGCACAAGACCATTATCAGTGATAGCCAGAATAGAGGCTATGTAGGTGTTGGCGGGCACGATGACTTCGTCGCCAGCCTTCATGTGGCCTAGTTCGATGTATCCGCGCAGGATTAGGCGGAGAGCATCCAGTCCGTTTGCGCAAAGCACAACATTAGGAGATTTGAGATAGGCAGAGAGATCCGTTTGGAGGAGATTGTTCTGTTCCCCGAGTAGATACCATCCGGATTCAATGATTTCGGCGGCGATGAGCTTCAGATCCTCGGAATACCGAGAGTTGACTGATGCGAGGTCAAGAAACCGTACCTGATTCTGATGTTGTTGAAACATGAACTTGATTCATTAGTGCAAGTGATTTGAAAGGCATCGTGTTCTAGATCGGTTCAAAAAAGAGTCGTACCCAGCACTCTGCACACTTGACAATGACCCTGCTGACTGCATGAATCTCGAATCCTATCTGATGATGGTCATGCCCATTAACGGTGTTAATCACATCGACACGGTAAACACTTTTCCCCTTGTATGTCGGTAGCTGATACGGAGGGAACATGAGCGATCGTGCAAAGTCGCGCACTTGATCGGCATGTAAGTGAAACATATCTATCTCAACTTGTCTGAAATCAAGATCGTTACGCATGTACAGTGTTGCGATTTCATGGTCCTGCTCCGTCAACTTGTACGAGCCTCGCAGTATCGTGTCAAATTGATCCTTAAAAAGATCAAATGCATGATTGTTGTACAGTCGATACAGCTCAAAAGCGGTAAGAAAGGTGGGTATACTAAAATGTCTCTGAGCGACAATTGGTCCGTCATCTATACCTGGAGTTATCTCATGCAATGTGACTCCAGCCATGGTTTCGCCATTTCTAAGGGGCCAGACGCTCGTGCCACAGCCTCGGTATTTCGGCAAATTGGAGAAATGAATGTTGAAGGCCCGAGCACGACCCAAATCGGTTTTTGATAAGAGTCGATCATACTCCAGAGAGATAACAACGTCGGCTTCCAACCGAGCAATGTCTCGTTTCGAATCGAGAATTTCCAAGCCTAACTGAGTTGCTGTCTGGCGCAGGGATGGTTGCCAGGTTTCGGTTTGACCATCGGATGCTGACGGCAGGACAAAAATCCTGATCTCAACTGCAGAGATGTGTAACAGATCGGCAACGTAGGTCAATGCGTCGCAGGCGACCCAGCTCTTACCTGCAATAACGAGCTTCAATGGATAATTTATGGACGTCCATCGAACGCTATCTGCTATTGGATCAACAACCTGTCCCCCGTGAGGTGTCTGCTGAGTGGTCATCCTGAGATCAAAACCCTAAACTCATCGATTGTTCGAATGTAATCATCGACAGTGTACACTTCCGAGGCAAGGCAAAGCAGTACCGCATTATGCGAAAATCTAATGTCGCGCCATGTCAACGGTGGTATATACAGACCGACTTCTGGTTTGTCCAGTACTATTGTTTGTTGGTCACCAAATCGATCTATCACGTTGAACGTAATTGTGCCAGCCACCGCAAAAATGAGCTGTTCGAGCTCACGATGTGCATGCCCACCGCGTTGGACATCATTTGGAGTGTAATAAGTCCAGTACACCCGTCGTATCTCAAAGGGCACCTGGGAGCCCGCCTCGGCCACGCTGATATACCCTAGTCTGGAACTACCGATCTGTGGAACGACTATCAAACTCGGCGTGGAAAACTTCGGCGTGTTTCTCATGGCTGCTAATATATGGCCGATGAAAAACAACTTTTCGAGTCAACGGTTGTAAACAATATCCAAACGTGCCTCTGAGGGGCAGAAAAGTTGTTCGTTAGATAGCTTTATTCAGGGCTTCTATCGACAATTGGAATCGTTAGCGACTAAGGCAGATCTGAGTAATGCACTCATCGGATGAAACGCGATCCGAAGTACGGGTCTTACACGTATATTCAGCTATAAACAACGCCTTCGTGTAAGGAAAGTAAACAGTCCCATGTCTTTAGCGAAAATTCGGGAGAGGAAGATCTACCAGCTCCTAGCAGCTCGAGCCGAAGGCCTCCCCCTTCTGCACTGCATGGGGTCTACCCTTTATTCTGTCCTGTTCGGCCTTCCTGCCATTTTCAAAGCAAAGTCTGCAGGGCAGGTATTGCGCTGGTTTCGAGGAGGGAGAAAGTCCGTAGTCTTCTTCTGTGCGATCCCCAGCCACTATCAAAACATAATCGGCATTCCTGCTGCCCTAAAGCTAGCCCGACCTGATCTGAATGTGATTGTAATCGCCAAGTTCACTCAAAGCGAGTGTAGCATCGGAGACAAGGAAAACGTCCCTGTGATTTATGGCCTCTCAGAGTATTCTGCGCGATGGTTTCGTGCTGACCTTTTTGCGACGGCTTGGGTTGGTTTCTCCCGTTGTGCAGCTCCAATGGGTTCGCGGAGTATTCACATGTTACACTCACTCGTGGGAGTGGAAGGTGTTTATCAGGCACACCATTTCGACAGTTGCGATTATGTGTTCTGTGCAAGTGCCGAACAGGAACTTGATTTTCGAAAGCTAGCGCACAAGCGCAACTTGACAAACCTTAACATTGTGCGCGGAGGGTATCCCAAACTTGATCTCCAGATTGAGCAAAGCTCTGCATATGAGTTCGCAGGTCCGCCTACTATCGTCTATGCCCCAACGTTGGTTTACTCTGTGAATGAGGGCCTAGCGACTCTCGTGTCGCACGGAGCCCATGTGATTCAGATGCTGCTCAATCACGGCTTTCGGGTCGTTTTTCGACCACATCCAATCTCATTCAACAGCCAGCTTGAACGTGATGCCATCCACGATATTTGTGGTCGCTTCGCTTCCGACACTCTTTTCTCCCTCGACACCTCAAAAAATTATACTGGGACCTATTCATCGGTGACGTTGATGATCACTGACCTGTCAGGCACTGGGTTTACGTTCGCCCTCAGTCAGGGGCGGCCAGCGATTTTCTTTGCACCCAATGAAGAGGCTGAAGCCGGTTTGGATGGGGTGCATTTTCGAGATCGGGAGAGGATCGGGCGCATTGTTCGCAACATCGACGACCTGGTACCATGCATTGAGGAGTTGCTGAAGAACATGCCCGAGTATTCGGAGCAGATTGTTCGATATCGTGACGAGACGATATTCAATGTTGGCCGAAGCCGAGAGGCATTTGTTGAGGCGGTTGGTGCTATTTTGGAGGGCAAGGAATCTCCTCTCATTCAATCGATGAAAATGCCTGACAATGCCTGACGTGGTCTGGATAACGGGTTTATCCGGTGCAGGGAAATCAACCGTCGCAAAAGCTCTTGTCGGCCGTCTACAGCAAGCAGGCCGGCCTGTTGTATTCCTCGACGGGGACGAGCTCAGGGCCGTATTCAGCCACGCAGTCCCATCTGCTGATGGACATAGTCGAGAGCAGCGACTGGAGCTAGCCCTAATGTACGCACGGCTGTGCAAGCTCTTGGCACAGCAAGGCTTATGCGTGGTTATTGCAACGATCTCGATGTTTCGAGAAGTTCATTCATGGAATAGAGAGAACATTCCTGGATATTTTGAGGTCTATCTCAAAGTACCCATCGATGAGTTGCGTAGGCGGGACCCGAAAGGGATTTATCGAAGGTTTGCTGACGGCGACGTGAAGAATGTTGCGGGATTGGATCTCAAGGTTGATGAACCGGCCCGACCGGACGTTATTGTCGATCATGCTGACGCAAGAACAGTAGAAGAAGCAGTGGATGAAATTATTCAACGAATCCAAGAGGCACAATGAAAACGGAATGGGATTACACGACACTGGCAGACGCATACCTTAAGCGCCCTGACTATGCAGAGGCGGCCATTGGCGCTATGATTGCAATTGCGGGTGTGGGTGGTACAGCGCCGGTTTGTGATGTCGGCGCTGGGGTTGCTCATCTTACGTTGATGTTGGCTGAACGCGGATTTACGGTTGCAGCCGTTGAACCCAACGACGCGATGCGGAATAACGGGATTCTGCGAACACAGAGATTCAATAATGTTCAATGGTACGAAGGCACAGGCGAAGAAACGGGTCAGGATAGCCTTGCGTTCGATTTGGTGACATTCGGAAGCTCGTTCAACGTGTGTGATAGGTCCAAAGCCCTTATTGAGACTGCTCGAATTCTCAAGGAGCGAGGATGGTTCGCATGCATGTGGAATCATCGCGATCTGAGTGATCCTATCCAGTCTGAAATTGAGCGAATCATTAAAAGTCATGTATCGTCGTACGGATATGGCACTCGGCGTGAAGATCAAACGGCCGTGATCAATGCAAGTGGGTTGTTCGGCCCGGTTGTTCATCTGGACTCACAAGTGATGCATGTGCAGTCTATAGATGAATGTGTAGAGGCATGGCGTTCACATGCAACATTGGAACGTCAAGCAGGAGATTCTTTCGCAGTTGTAATTGCGTCCATCCAAGAGTTTCTGGTTGGCCTTGGGAAGCAACACATTGAGAT
>DNLG01000093.1:8196-15441 GCA_003488525.1 Bacteroidota bacterium
GTGGACTTGGGAAGCAACACATTGAGATCCCATACCAGACCAACATTTGGATGGCTCAAAAGAAGTAAGTCTCGATGTCGCCCTCATTCTCAACCAAAGCACGAACTCTCGACAACCTTCGGACGGTCATCGTTGGGGCAAAGATTGCGCCACTGGTTTTTTTCACGGTTGAGAAGTGGGGTCAAGACAGCAACGAGTGCCTGGCAAGCATCCATGATTCTCTAGGTAGTGGTCCATTCATTGTCAGATCGAGTTGCGGCAGGGAAGATGGATCCGAGGAATCGAATGCGGGTGCCTTTCTTTCTTTGCTCCACATCGACTCGGACGGCTTGCGTGCGGCCATCAACAGTGTCATTGAGGCGTATGGTACTGTACACAAAGATGACGAGGTCCTCGTTCAGCCAATGCTGTCGAATGTCGTACGGTCGGGAGTGGCGTTCTCGCACGATCCGAATACAAATGCTCCATATCGCGTGATCAATTGGGCAGAGGGCGCTGACACGGCTCAGATTACGGGCGGCAACTCCGGCCGAACCTGGCAGCAGGCCGCATTAAGTCCGATTCGTCCTCCTTTAGAGATCGAGCCGGTAACGACGCTCATCAATGAGCTGCTGGTGCTGTTTGATGGCCAGCCAGTTGACTGTGAGTTTGCGATCAGTCTTGAAGATGGACGTGAAGTACTCTGGTTGTTGCAGGCTAGGCCATTGGTCCTAAAGGGCGAGCCTGAGCCGGCGCAGGACCAGTCGCAGCGCCTCAGCGACGTATTCCAGCGTGTTCGTCGAGGCATGCAGCCTCATCCGTTCCTCATGGGCCGCAGCACAGTGTTTGGCGTTATGCCGGACTGGAACCCTGCAGAGATTGTTGGTGTGCGACCGCGGCCATTGGCTCTGTCATTGTATCGCGAGTTGGTCACGGATTCGATCTGGGCATATCAGAGACACAATTACGGGTATCGAAACCTGCGAAGCTTCCCGCTGATGCCGCACTTTTTTGGGCTTCCGTACATCGACGTGCGTCTTTCGTTCAACTCCTTTATCCCGGCTGACCTGAGTGATAGCGTCGCTGGACGGCTCGTTGATTACTACATCGAGCGTCTTCTAGCTGAGCCGAAACTGCACGATAAGGTTGAGTTCGAAATAGTTTTTTCATGCTACACCCTCGATCTGCCAGAGCGCTTAAATCGCCTTTCGGAGGCAGGATTTGCGACACATGAACGCGAGGCGATTGCCGAAAGCCTGCGTCAGTTAACAAGCCGGATTGTCCATCCGAAGAATGGTTTGTGGAAAGGTGACGCTGCGAAAATCGATGTGTTGAACTCACGGCGCGAGCAACTGTACTCATCTGGAACCGCCGCGGTTGACCGCCTGTACTGGTTACTTGAAGATGCTAAACGCTATGGCACACTTCCGTTCGCTGGCCTTGCCAGAGCGGGCTTTGTTGCTGTGCAGATGCTTAAGTCGCTCGTTGCTGTTGGCGTTTTTACTCACGAAGATTACGATCGGTTTATGTCGAGCGTTTCAACTGTCAGTGGACAGCTAGGACGTGATCGTGCAACCCTCGATAGGACGATGTTCCTCGCACGGTACGGCCACCTTCGTCCGGGCACGTATGACATACTCTCGCCGCGATATGACGAAGCGCCGGAACTGTATTTTGATTGGAACCAGCGTCAGCAGGAACCAGAAGCATCGCGCCCCTTCTCGTTGACGCTTCCGCAGATGCGGCAACTTGTTGAGCTGCTTGATGCCCACAATCTTGATGCTGACCCGGTTGGTCTGTTAAACTTCATGCAGGCAGGGATCGAGCTACGTGAGTCGGCGAAATTCCATTTCACAAGAAACTTGTCCGACGCTCTGGTTCTCATGACGGAGATCGGTCAGCAGTGTGGATTCTCACGCGATGACCTGTCCTATGCGGATGTCAACGTCTTCCGGGAACTGGCAATTGCCGCCGCTAATCCGCGCGATCTCCTCCAACGCAGCATCGATCAGGGGATGGCACGCTATCAAGAAACGTCTCGTGTGGTACTTCCACCACTTATTGCTAAGCCGGAAGATGTTTGGGGGTTTGAGTGGCCTGATACGGAGCCAAACTTCATCACTCAAAAGAGCGTGACGGCACCGGTCGTTGGTTGCCAGGATCGGACACAACTTGCTGGTGCGATCGTGTGTATCCCTAATGCTGACCCAGGCTTCGATTGGCTGTTTGCATACCCCATTGCAGGCCTGGTTACTGCCTGGGGTGGAGCGAATTCGCATATGGCAATTCGTGCCGGTGAGCTCGGGCTGCCCGCAGTTATTGGAGCAGGTGAAATGGCATATCGTGATTGGTCTCAAGCTCGGCGTCTCCACATCGATTGTGCAGGACGTCGCGTTGAGGTCATTTCATGAGCAAATCCACAAACCGGATTGTTGTTGTCAGTCAGCGGGTTGATGCGTTACCCGAACGGAATGAGACGCGCGATGCGCTAGACCAGCGCCTTTGTCAGTTTCTACTTCAATGTGGCGTCCTGCCGGTACCCATCCCAACGGCGGTTGTCCTCGAACAACAGGCAGAATCGTGGCTAGCGACACTGTCGCCAGCTGGCATCGTTCTTTCGGGTGGGAATGACGTTGGTAGCAACCGATCCCGCGACGAACTTGAACAAGCGCTGCTTCAGTATGCCATTCAACGGAATATCCCTCTGCTCGGGATCTGTCGCGGCATGCAGTTGATCGCTGCAGCTATGGGAGGTACCATTGTGCCAGTGGAAGGACATGTTCGCAAGCACCATGAGGTCAGATTCGTCGAGGGTGACACAGAGCAACAACGCAGTGTCAATAGTTACCACAGCTTTGCCGTCGGCAAACTTCCGCGTGCTTTCTCCGCACTCGCATACTCCGTGGATGGATGTATTGAGGCGATTCGATCTCAAGATCACCCGATCGAAGGATGGATGTGGCACCCTGAACGTGAGGAACCGTTCGACCAGGCCGATGTTGCACGTGCTCGATTGTTCTTGTGTGGTGAATGACCTTCTATCATACGCCGTGGAAGCAGCACGGTGCGCCGGAGAGGCGATTATGCCATTTTATGGCATTCAGCTTGAGCCTACCAAGAAGGGTGATGGTTCACCCTTGACTGCTGCAGACCAGGCCTCACATGCCTCGATTGTACAGACACTGCGCTCGACAGGGCTACCAATTGTGTCAGAGGAAGATCAAAACTCATGGACGGCATCTGGCCGCTATTGGCTTGTTGACCCGCTTGATGGCACGAAAGAGTTCCTTTCGCAATCCGATGAGTTTTGTATTTGTATTGCCTTGATTGAGGAAGGGTTGCCGGTGCTTGGGGTGCTTTTTGCCCCGGCATGTAACGAGTTGTATTACGGTGCTAATGGGGTAGCGAGGAAGGAGTCGAACACAGGTACGCACGACTTGGTGTCGAGAGAAAGGTCGACTTCGCTGAGAATAGCATCCAGCAAGTCCCATCCGTGTCGGGCTGTTAGCGAGTTCACTGATTTGAACAGCATCACCCAATACTCTCCAATGGGATCGGCGTTGAAGTATGCCAGACTGGCTGAAGGTACTGTGGACGCCGTACCGCGTTTCGTTGGTAGCTCGGAATGGGATGTGGCTGCAGGCCATGCGATCGTCAGGATGGTCGGTGGTGATGTGATTGCAGTCAGTTCCGGTCAGCCCCTTACCTACGGACGAAGTGGACGAAGGTTGCCATTGCACATCGGCTTTCGCTGGCCTTATCAGTTTGACGATTTTATCATACCATCGATGACCGAGGAAGATCAATGAAGGGACTTATTCTTGCTGCTGGACGAGGCAGCCGTATGGGATCGCACACCGACGAGAAACCTAAGTGTTTTACCAAGGTGGGCGGCGAACGTCTTGTCGACCGACAAATCCATGCTATGCATGAAGCCGGACTGTCAGAGATCGGAATTGTGACGGGCTATCTGTGTGGTCTATTCGAGGAGTTCAGATTCCCGACCTTTCAGAACACAAGGTGGGCCGAAACCCAAATGGTGCAGTCGCTCCGGTGCGCGCATGAATGGCTCGAAAGTGATACCGTTATTGTAAGCTACTCGGATATCTTCTATGAGCCGAGGGCGATCGCCTCGCTGATGAATTGTGATTATGATGTTGCGATTACCTACGACACCAATTGGTACGAACTTTGGCACCGTCGCTTTGAAGACCCGCTATCTGACGCGGAGACATTCTCCTTTGATGCTGATGGCTATCTCAATGAGATCGGAGGGAAGCCGAATGCCGTGTCGGACGTACAGGGACAGTATATGGGCCTGTTACGATTTACACCACATGGATGGAGTGTCATTACAGACCTGCTAAACAGCCTGTCAGCAACCGAGCAAGATCGGATTCACATGACGGGCATGATTCAGAAGCTGTTGCAGCAGCATCCGCGATTCGTTGGGACTGTGCCGTACAGCGGGAAGTGGGGCGAAGTTGATACGATTGATGATGCTAGTTTGTATCACGATATGTAGCCCCCCCTCATCACCGCACCTCGTAGGTACGCCCGTTGGTACGGGGATCGGAGTTGTCGCTGGTGGTGAAGAACACGAGGTTTTCCCAGTGGTTGAACCGCCCCCTGCCAAGTTTACGGATATCGTCGAAGGGGGCGTGTGGCGGACCCAGCGGCTTCCCGTTTTCGTAGACAGTGAGTGTGGACCTCTGAGGGTTGGCTAGGTCGTTGGCACTGGCGCGGCGCTCCGGGACCTCCGTCAGATAGCCGCCGTCGCGTTCGGGTGACACGAACATGATGGTGTTGCTGAGCTGATCTCCGCGGAAGACCCATGCCATGGTGGCACCGCCGTAGTCGATGGTGAAAAGGGGCTTCTGTCCGTGCGGGAAGGGGTAGCGGAGCTGGTAGATGGCCTGGCGTGACAGGACGTAAAAGTCCGTTGAAGAGGTGGCGCGCACCAGCTGGTTGTACGGCACAAACGAAATGGTCGGATCCGTCGAGAGCCAGTCACCGGGGTAGCTGCAGAGTATGCGGATGTTCTGTCCGGGCTGACGGTGCTTCTCGGCAATAATCTTGCCGGCAAGGTAGTTCTCCTCGCCCCATCCAGCCCAGAAGCCGGTTTGCAGCTTGCCATAGAGTGGCTTGGCAGCAAACTCCGCCTCAGGCGTGTTCCAGACGGGTGTGAAGGAACCGACGACGGGACGGAACAGGGAAAGCTCGCCGGCAACAAGGAGCAGAAACGCTGCGGCCGCTGCATAGCTGAGCTGACTCCGTAGAAGCGATGCCAGGCCGGTGGCGGCAAACACAACGAAGACGGCTATGACGAAGAGGAAGAGGTTGAGGTACCTCGACCCGAATGGCGTCTGCGTAACAGCATATGCCAGTGGGAACAGCAACACGAACAGTGCCGCGGCCGACCATGCAGCAGGTACGTGAAGGGGGCGACGCATGGCGAGACCAACCACAGCAGCAACAAGCAGTAGCAGCCAGAATGCGCTCGGCAGTCCATTGGCGATAACGCTGTAGGACATCGTTACGCCGGCCGTAAGGTGCGATGCAAACGTTGGCTGCATGTAATGCGCCGTTGCGTCGTTGAACGACTTCGTAGGCAGGTAGATGCCGCTCGGAGTGGGGTAGTACGGGTGAACGTAAACGTTGTAGGCATACGTGCCGTAGATGCCGATGGCCACAAACAGCAGCACGATGATCGATGTAGATGTTGTAAGACGCGTCCCGTTGCCGTTTGAGGCCAGACGCGTACGAAGCACGCGGTACACGTAGGAGGCAACAATGCCCACACCAATGAGTCCAGCCGTTGCCAGCAGGAACATTGTCGACGAGGCCGAGGCAGCATCGGCCGTTACCGAAATGTATCCGGTCAGCGGTGTGAGTGCCCGCACGAAGGAGAACTTCAATCCCCCGTGGATGCCGTTCACGATCGACCACGTCAGCATGACAGGGAGTGCAGAGGCAAGGATCACGGCAAGCGCAGCACCAGCAACGCTGCCCCATGGAACGCCCGCCAACGGTTCGGCGGCAGGGGGCTGAGCACCCCGACGTGGTAGAAGGCGCGTGGGCCACGTTGCGGCAATGAAGACGGCCGCTGAGGTGGCAAGCGCAAGAAACGGCGAGGCGATGATCTTCTCCTGCGAGGCAAGCGATCCGGCAACAACAGCCCCGAGGGCGGCCGGCAGACTGCCAGTGGTGACCGCTCCAAGGGTCAGCGTGAAACACAGCATGCCAAGCATCATCGACAAGAGGTCGTAATTGGCCACCTTGAAGGCCAGGATGTTGGTTGGCAGCATCAGAGCCACGCCAAAGAACAGCACAAAGAAGAGTGGCTGACGGTCCTTGGGTACAAAGTAGCGGCGCAGTGCCTCGTGTATCATGACGAGTACCACAAAGCCCACGAGCCAGTGAATCGACTTCGTCAGTCCATGCAGCTCGGCTGCGGTCGGGGCGTCCGAAAGCAGCGTGCCTTTGAGTGCGGAGAAGATCGTACCCGTCAGCAGGATCGACGTGCGATATCCGCCCATGTTCCACTGACGGAAGTTGCTGCTGCGCACGTCCTCAAGCTCCAGTACCATGTACGTCTCGTCGCACGTGAGGAACTGCGTAGCCCCCTCCAGCGCAAGAAACAGCATTGGAACGAGCACCAGCGTAGAGACAAGCGTCCGCCCGATGCTTCCTGTAATGCGATAGGCCAGCGCTGCGAGCATGGCCGTAGCCATGAGCAGCACAACAAGCTCGTTTCCGTTCATCGTGTTCGTGTTCCCCGGTTGACCCGCGAAGTTACGGCATCGTTAGCGCCAGGGTATGCTTGCCCCCTGACATCGTAACCCCCACGAAGCCGAAGTTCGCAATGAACGTCCTGGCCGGCGCGCCATCGACGGTTACGCGCAGGGCAGGGTCGTAGGGCACGGAGATCACTACAACACCACCGGTTGCGGCGTTCACCTCGGCGGTAAGACCGCTGGCCGTGGCCGAGGCCGTTACCTGCATGGCCGCGCGACGTTGCTCGGCCACGCGCAGGAAGTCTGCCGGCGAAACGTTCACCACCGTGTCGGATGCAAGGTTGTAGGGGGCGATCCCTGCCTGCGAAGCGGCCGGCGCATCAAGCACAACCGATGAGAACAGCATGTAGTCCTGACGTCCGGACGGAAGCTGACGGAACTGCTCGGGCGTGACGTAGCCATCGTAGCAGACAAGCAGCGGAAGCGTGACGTTTGAGCGCTGGATGAACTGATCCTGCACGGTCTGCAC
>DNLG01000093.1:15704-17597 GCA_003488525.1 Bacteroidota bacterium
TCGGCACAGCCGAGCTCCGACATGAACTTCAGGTAGTACTTGTTGTGGAAGGACGAGTAGCCGATGAGTCCGTTGAACTCCTGCACCATCGCGTCGTTGAGGCTGGCGTGGATGGCCGGACCCGACTGGTTGAATTTGACCACGCGATACAGGCCCGACTCCTGGCGGCGGATCCACTGCAGGGCCTGCACGGAGGCATCGCCGTAGAGCTTGCCCGAGCGTATGTCCGACGTGGTCAGCAGCGAGCGCTTGGTGATGGTGGTGTTGGCATTGAGGGAAAGGTCCACCATCGTCAGCACAAGCAGACCAACCAGCAGCGCCTTGCGCTGCGTTAGCACGTAGGCCGTTGCCGCTCCGCCCATGCCCAGCAGAAGCACTACCGAGGTGGTGCGCTGCGACGCGTCGATAAGCGATGCGGGCTTGGCAAAGATGAACGGCACCAGAAGCATGCCAACTGCCGCCGCCGGTACCCAGATGCGCTGTGCTCCGGAGCGCGTGCTCAGCAGTCCGTCGAGTCCGCGCATGGCCAAGAGCAGCAGAAACGCGCCGATCAGCATCGTGAACTCACGGAAGTAATCCAGCTTGAATCCCCAGAACGCATAGCGGAACCACGGGAAGATGAGCATCATGAGTACGGCTGCCAGCATGGCGCCCCAGACGAGCTTTTCGCGGCGACTGCGGCCGAGGCCGTAGAGCGGGAAGAAGAGCAGCATGGGCAGACCGTAGTACAGGAGCGGACCCTCCAGGTAGTTGTCGCCCCCGTTTGTCGCTCCCTTGTAGTCATTCCCAACTCCGAGTGCGTTGGGCGAGTATGCCCGCTGCACCACCTTGGTCAGCTCGGTACGGTCCACAAGCTGCGTCAGGGGGCGATCCTTCTTCAGACTCATCAAGCCCCCTTCGACGGTTTTGAGGGCTTCGGCCCGACCCGACTGGGTGAGAGACGTGATGACTCCGCTGATGGCCGAGTAGGAGATCAGCAGGCCAACGGCCAGCGTGCCAATGGTCATGCCGGCGCGGCGCAGCTCTTCTGAACCGTGACCGTTTTGCAGCACGCGGATGAGCGCGTACACAACGATCGCCGCCGTAATGTAGATCGTCAGGTACCCACCATTCTGTGCCACAAAGGCAAACGCCAGCGGCGCAACGGCATACCAGAAACGCTTGCTGTTGAGTACGTATTCGGCGGCCCAGAGGGACATGGCGATGAACACCACTTCCGACGAGTGCACGTACCATGCGGCGGCACCCAGCGCTACGTAGCCCGAGAACGCAAAGCACAGCGCGCCGATGGTGGCCGCGATGTTGCGGAGGTTCATCATCCGGAAAGTGAAAAACCCGAACGTGGCGATCAGCAGGGACTTGACGATCTCAGCCAAAACCACGCGCTCGGGAATGGCCTCGGGTCCACCAGAGATCACGATCCATCCGAACGGATCCCACAGGCTGATCGCCGTTGGCATGCCCATCACCGTTTCCAGGGAAAAGCCATGCAGAGCCCCCTGCTCGGCCCAGAGCTTTGCTTGCTGATACCAGAGAGGGTAGAAGATGTTCACCGAGTCGCTGCCGATATCAGTGTAGAGCAGCACCGCATTGCCGAAGAGGAAGTCGTTGTAGATGTAGGCGATCATCGCCAGCGCAAGGGCAAGCACAATGCCGACGGACTTCACCGCCGAAAGCGATTCAAACTGCTCTACCAGGTTCGACAGAACGTCCGACGATGCGGATGCGCGGTGTTGTTTGCTCATGAAGTAGTTGCCCCGTGTTCAACGCCAAATCTATCACCGAAGAGGGGTATAAGGTCCAAGGTACGCATCGTAATGCCTGTCATTCGACGATCACATCCAGAAACCCACGATACACAAACACACGGTTCCGGCGCAGGCCGGTGAGTTC
>DNLG01000093.1:17757-18895 GCA_003488525.1 Bacteroidota bacterium
TTACGGCCTTTGATGCTGTCGGAAACGTCATGTTGTGATGTTCGCACAGGTGCCGAATCGTAATGATTGGACGTTGACAGAGGATCGTATGCACGCGCAGCATTGATGCTGCGGCGCGACCGCTCTGCTTGATAGCCTTTGTGTCCTCGTCAAAGAGCTGAACGAGCTTCTGTGCCGTGATAAATGCAGTGGTGGCCGTTTGCTCGATGCCTTCCAGAAAGAAGTCGATCCATTGCTCCCAGTCGCCCTCTGTGCGCACGGTATCGAGCAGACGGTAGTAGGTCTGCCGATGCTCCTTGAGAAAAAGCGACAGATACAACAGCGGTTGTTTGAGATCACCGTGATGCACCAGAAGCAGCGTTATGAGCAGACGTCCGATGCGTCCATTACCATCGAGAAATGGATGGATGGTCTCGAACTGCACGTGCGCCACAGCTGCGCGAAGCAGGATCGGAAACCCGTCTGGTTCGTTGATGAATTTTTCGAGGTCGGAAATGCAGTTGGCTATCTCATCCGGAGGAGGGGGCACAAAGTGAGCGTTGCCCGGACGTGTGCCACCGACCCAGTTCTGACTTCTTCGGAATGTTCCTGGCAACTTGTCGCTTCCTCGCCCCTTTTCCATGAGTATGGCATGCATCTCGCAGAGAAGCCTCCCGGTGAGCGGGAAGCCATCGTTGAGTCGGGTAATACCGTGATGCAGCGCAGCCACGTAGGAGGAGACCTCGAGCACGTCATCGATCGGGGTTCCGGGAGCCTGCTCAAGCTCAAACAGCAGCAGATCGGAAAGCGTCGACTTGGTACCCTCGATCTGCGAGGACAGCACCGCCTCCTGACGCACATAGGAATACAGCAACTGCTCTGTTGCCGGCAAAAGCGCGCCAACGCTGTCAAGCCGACCTAGCGCCAGCGTCGCCCGCTCAAGCAGCTGCAGCCGCTTCCCGTCCAGCACAATGGGCGGATCCGGTGGCAGTGCATTCGGGATAAATGCCTGAACGCGCTCACCCGCTGTGATGGTGGTCCGATACCTGCCCGTTCCGCCACGCTTCATGGATCAACCTTGAATAAGAAACTGCTGTATTAAAGATAAGGTCAATATGCTTAAATAACGGATGACCGATGACGGATGACGGATGACGGA
>DNLG01000093.1:19176-19787 GCA_003488525.1 Bacteroidota bacterium
GATGACGTATGACGGATGACGGATGACCGATGACCCAAAACCTAAAACCCAAAACCCAAAACCTGAAACCCATTTGATATTTTCGACCCCAGCACGGGGGAGCGTGAGTTATGGCAAAGAACAGGTCAGGCAAACGGCAGGCGCAAGAGGCCGGCCAGGAGCGGGCGCCGCGTGCGGTGGCGGACGCACCAGCAGTTTCGGCAACGTGGAGGTGGCTGACGCTGGCGGCGATCCTGCTGGCGACGTTCGTTACCTATCTGCCGGTGTTTGATGGGGCGAAGGAGTTCACCAACTGGGACGATCCGGCGTATGTGACCGAGCAGCCCCTTGTCAGATCCCTGGATGCGGCAACCATCAAGCAGATGTTCAGGACGGAGTCGCGCGTGGCGGCCAATTACCACCCGCTGACGATGCTGACGCTGGCCTGGGATTACCAGCGGGGTGATGGCAAGATGCAGGCATTCATGCAGACGACGCTTGCGTTGCACCTGCTCAATACGGCGCTGGTGTTTGTTCTCATCGGCATGCTCTTTCGCAGCAGTCTGCTGATGCCCGCCCTGTGTGCGGCATTCTTTGGCCTGCATCCGATGCACGTGGAGAGCGTTGCCTGG
>DNLG01000093.1:20046-21527 GCA_003488525.1 Bacteroidota bacterium
CGTGCTATGCAAAGCCGATGGCTGTTACGCTCCCGGTGGTGCTGGTGCTGCTGGATGTGTTCGAGAAGCGAACGTTCTCGGTCCGCACGGCCCTTGAGAAAGTACCGTTCTTTATCGTATCGGTCATCTTCGGTCTGCTGACGTTGCAGGTTCAATCGTCGACCGGGGCCGGACTGGTGGACGTGACATTTTACACACTGCCCGAGAGGGTGCTCTTTGCGCTCTATGGGATCGTGCAGTACATCCTGCGTCTGTTCGCCCCCTTCAATCTCTCGGCATTCTACCCGTATCCGTCCAGCAATGGTGATCCGGACGCGATCGTCTACCCGTATGCCGTGGCTGGCGCCCTGGTGATCGGCGCTGTTATCTGGCTGTACTGGAAGAAGCGCTCGGAGCTTACCGCCACGATGTTCTTCGGCATGGCGTTCTTCCTGGTTACGATCTCGATCGTGCTGCAGCTGATCTCCGTCGGTGGTGCCGTGATCGCCGACCGCTATACCTATGTGCCGTACCTCGGGCTGTTCATCATCGTGGGCATGTCCACCGAGCGCCTGCTCAGCAAGGTGAAAGCCCCCTTCATCGCTCTGGCCGTTGTGGCGCTCGCATCGGGATACTTTGCCGTTCTGAGCAATGCACGCATCGGCGTGTGGCAGAACTCCGGCGTGCTATTTAATGACGTCATCGACAAGTCCGAAGGACGTCAGATAAACCACGCCTACAACAACCGCGCACTCTACAACATGGAACGCGGCAACTACCAGGAGGCCGAGCGCGATTACGCCTACCTCGAAAATGTCGGCACCGATAGGGCGTACACATACAAGGGCTACGGGGCTCTTCTGATGCGCATGAAACGTCCGGCCGAAGCCATCCCGCGCTTCACCACAGCCCTTAGCCTTGGTGGAGATGACGTGGAGGTGTTTCGTGCACGGGGCTCCTGCTATGTGCAGGTGAACAAGTACGACTCGGCCGTGGCCGACTTTGCCAAGGCGCGCACGCTTACTCCGAACGACCCCAAGGTTGCCGTTGCGCTTCTTGAGTCATGCCTCGGCGCGAACCGCCTGCAAGACGCCCTCCGCTACGGCGAGGCCATGTCGGGCCTGTGTCAGAACCAGGCCGCGTATCACAATCTCATGGGCATTGTCAACGGTCAGCTCGGCAACCACGCCGCCGCCTACAAGGCCTTCGCTCGCGCTCTGGAGCTCAACCCCACTGATGAGAATGCCAAGCGCAATCTGGAGATCGCGAAAGAAAATCTTTAGGTTTCAGGTTTCGGGTGTCAGGTTTCAGGTGTAACGCATTGCACATCGCGATGTTCATGCACAATAGCCCACGGTTTTAGCCGTGGGAACGCGACGGGTGTTGCGATAAAATTAGGCGATCAATGTGAGCTCCGGGCCTTGGCCCGGGGCTACTATTGATCGCATCTCCGCTATTCTATCTCCCACGGGGCCTCCAAACACGCCGCTCCCGGAGACCAG
>DNLG01000156.1:0-884 GCA_003488525.1 Bacteroidota bacterium
CATCCGTCATCTGTCATCCGTCATTATCCTGCTTGCCCCTTTCACGAGGATGGGGGTGGTGGTGAGCCACGGTTCGGGATCGATGATCTCGGCGATGCCGTTGGTGATGCCGCCGATGCGCACGGGGCGGCGCACCAGGAGGTTGGGCGAGCCGGTGAAGACGTAGCTGGTGGTGCCGAAGCGCAGGATGGCCGACTCGGGCAGGGTCCATGCGGTGCGTGGACGTGATTTAATGAAGGCTCCAAGCGAAGTGCCGGGTGTAAGGCGCGAATCATGCTTGTCGAGGTGGACGTGGACGGGGATGGTCTGATCAGCGCGGACGGTTTTGCCGATCAGGTGAATGCGGGCCGTGCGGACCGAATCGGGATGATCGGTCAGGCGGACGATGACGCTGTCGCCGACGTTTATCGTGGCGATGTCGCGCTCGAACACGGCAAGCTCGATGTGCATGTGGTTGGGATCCATCACGTTCATCACCGGAGTGTTGGGCTCGACGTAGCTGCCGGTGTTGACCTTGACGTCGGTGACGTATCCGGAGATTGGTGAGCGGAGCGTGACCTGACGTGAGATGGTGGATTCGCTCAGCGACGAGGCCTTGATGTTGATCAGTGCGAGCTTTTCCGACAGCGCCTTCTTCTGGATCCGCAGTATGCTGGCTTCGGCCTGCGCGCGCTCAAGCGTCTTGCGCGGGTTCACGCTGTCGCGGCTTAGCAGTCGCTGCCGTTCAAGTTCGCGCTCGGCCAGTTCCAGCTGCGTTACCGTCTGCAGGTACTCCTGCTGCATGGTCACGAAGTCCGGATGCTCCAGGCTGACCACGGCCTGCTGGGCCTGCACGCGGCTTCCTTCGAGAAAACGCACAGACCGGACAATGCCCCCGAAGGGCG
>DNLG01000156.1:1001-3490 GCA_003488525.1 Bacteroidota bacterium
CGTGATGCTATGAGAGTACTGCGGCGGCACATGCACGGTGCCATAGACGCGCAGGTCGGTTGTAATGGTCTGCTGCACGGCCGCGCCGAATTCCAGGCTCACGTTCTTCTGCTGCGCTGCGGTGAGGCGAATCGTATCGGCACTGGATACCACGGGCTCGTCGGTCGTCTTCGCCGTTTCAGATGCACAGCCCGAAAGCAGCATCAAGGCGGCCATCGTTAGGCCAAGCAGGTGCTGCCGCACGGTGAAGGACGTTGTTGCGATGATGTTGTAAGGGGCTTGCATTGTCATTGACCTTGATAGAGTTCGTACATGGAGAGAAGCTCGGCCAGATTGAACCGCGCATCGATCTCGGAAGACCGTGTTTCGAGCACCTGACGAAGAGCAGTGTGCACCTCGTTCCAGCTGGCATCGCCGGCTTCATAGGCGCGACGTGTATTGTCCAGCAGAAGCTGGGCCGTGGGTAGCCCCCTGCTGGCAAAGACCTCCACCAGCTGACGTGCCGCATCGATCGATGTGGCCAGCGTGCGAAGTGTGGTCATCACCTGGGATGCCCCCTGACGCAGTCGCTGCTCGGCAATGCGACGGTCGAGCTGCGCCTGCTCGCTGCGTGCCATACCGGGGTCGAACCACAGCGGCAGGGCAAGTCCAACCAGGAAGCCCTGAAACCGATCGGACGACGTGGCCGGCGTCAGCGGACCCGTGGTGGACAGGGGAGTACCGATCAGCGTCTGCGTGTAGTAGCCAAGGGTAATGTCGGGCCAGAGCTGCGACGAGACAACACGTCCGGCCTGCTCGGCAACGCGCAGCTGCTGCTCCAGCACATCGATCATCGGACTTTGCACCGAGTCGGCACTCTGCCTCGGCGCAGAAACGGTTATCGTACTGTCGACGGGGATGAGCTCCTGGCGCACGCCGCACATGAGCGATAGTTGCGCCTGCGCCGCGCGCATCTGCGTTTGCTCCTGCTGCCAGCGGACCAGTAGCTCGTTCAGCTGCGTCTCTGCCGTTAACCGCTCAAGGGGCGTGGCATCGCCGGCCTCAACACGACGTGTGGAGATCTCCACCATGCGTTGTGCGAGCTGCCGCATCTGCGTAAGCAGGTCCATGCGCTCGCGGTGCAGGCACGCGCGGTAGTAGGAAATGCGCACCGAGTGGTCTACCTCACGTCGACTCAGCGCACGTCGCAGTTCCATCTCGCGCTGCTGCTCGCCGGCCAGATCCGAGGCCGCAATAAGCTTGCTCGGAAACGGAATGCTCTGTGTGAGCGTGACGTTGTTGTCCTGCGACGATGAGTTGTACTGCCCGCCCATGAGCATCACCTGCATCGGTGGTACATCCCGTGCAGCCCTGCCCTGCAGGGCCGAGCGCTCTACCTCCAGCGAGGCGATGCGCAGATCCGGATTGTTCTCGGCGGCAAGCGCGATTGCCTGCGGCAGTGAGACCACACGCGGCTGTGCCGGCAGCAGGACCGTGCCGAGAACAAGGAGCATCACGACAACGGCGGCCGATGCGCCAAGCGAGCGCCGCTGCTGCCGTCGGTCGACAAGCAGAAAGAGCATGGGAAGCAGAACCATGGTAAGGAGCGTTGACGTAACAAGGCCGCCGATCACCACCGTTGCCAGCGGACGCTGCACTTCGGCCCCATCACCGGTTGAGAGCGCCATGGGTAGAAAGCCCAGTGAAGCCACAAGGGCCGTCATGGTGACCGGACGCAGGCGCTCGCGTGTGCCCATGATGACCACGCGGAGGGGGCTTGTGATGCCTCGCGCGTGCAGTGAGCGGAAGGCTGCCAGCAGGACGATGCCGTTCAGGACCGCTACGCCGAAGAGTGCGATGAAGCCCACGCCGGCAGAGATGCTGAACGGCATTCCGCGCAGCACCAGAGCGGCGATACCACCGATCGAAGCCAGCGGCACGGCCGAGAAAATCAGCAGTGCCTGCGTTGCGCTGGAGAATGTGACGTAGAGCAGGAACAGGATCAGCAGCATGGCTACCGGGACGGCGACGGCCAGACGACGACTTGCTGCCGAGAGGTTCTCGAACTGGCCACCGTAGGTGATGCGGTATCCGGGAGGGAGCTTGACGTCGGCATCGATGCGCGACTGTAGCTCGTCGACAATGCTCTGCACGTCCCGACCGCGCACGTTGAAGCCCACGCTGATGCGGCGCTGTGCGTCCTCCCGCTGCATCTGATTGGGTCCGACCACCACATCGATACTGGCAACCTGGGTGATGGGCACCATGTGTCCGTCCTGCGCCCGTATCTGCAGCGCCGCCAGCTCGTCCATCGAGCGACGATATGCTGTATCGAGCCGGATCACAATGTCGAATCGGCGCTCGCCCTCGTGAAGCTGCCCGACAACTTCGCCGGCGAAGGCCGTTCGAACGGCCGTGTTGATCGATTCCACATTGATCCCCAACTGTCCGGCGGCATGCCGGTCGATGGCGATCGTTACCTGCGGCAGTCCGCTAATGGGCTCAACGTA
>DNLG01000156.1:3684-9239 GCA_003488525.1 Bacteroidota bacterium
GAGTCGAGGTCTTCGCCAAAGATCTTGACGACGACGTCCTGCCGGGCACCGGTCATGAGTTCGTTGAAACGCATCTGGATCGGCTGCTGGAAGGAGAACGTGGTGCCGGGGATCTCTTCCAGCGCTCGTTGCATCACCGAGGCAAGCTCTTCGCGCGAATGTGCCGAGGTCCACTCGTGCTTGTCCTTGAGTACGATGATCAGATCGCCCGACTCCATAGGCATCGGGTCGAGCGGGATCTCCGACGTGCCGATCTTGCCGATTACGCGCTCGACCTCGGGGAAGCGCGACGTAAGGATGCCGGCTGCCTGCTGGGCGCGCTCGATCGAGGCCGTCAGGGACTGACCCGTGGCCAGTCGCATCTCCACGGCGAAGTCACCTTCGTCGAGCTGTGGAACAAACTCACCGCCCATCGACAGGAACAATGCGATGGCTGCGGCGAACGCCCCCAGGGTTAACGATATGATAAGGGGCATGCGACGCAGTGTGAAGCGCTGTACCGGTTCGTAGAGGCGGCCGATGAAGTCCATGATACGGTCAGCGATCGGCCACGTGCGAAGACCGGGCTTGAGAAGCAGCGACGACATCATCGGTACGTAGGTGGTGCTGAGCAGAAACGCTCCTGCGATGGCGAAGATGACGGTCTGCGCCATGGGCCGGAACATCTTCCCCTCGATGCCGACCAGTGCAAGGATCGGTACGTACACGATCATGATGATCACTTCGCCGAAGGCTGCCGAGCGCCGGATCTTGACCGAAGCCTCGCGCACGATCATTGCTCCGTCCTGACCCAAAGCTTGGCGCGACGTGAGGGCGTGCATCACCGCCTCGACGATGATAACTGCCCCGTCGACGATCAGTCCGAAGTCCAGCGCGCCGAGCGACATCAGATTACCGCTAACACCGAAGAGACTCATCATGCCGACGGCAAAGAGCATCGACAGCGGGATGACGCTGGCGACGATGATGCCGGCGCGCATGTTGCCCAGTAGCAGCACCAGCACGAAGATCACGATGAGAGCCCCCTCTATGAGATTTGTACTCACCGTCGATATCGCCTTGTTGACCAGACGTGTCCGGTCCAGGAACGGCTCAATGATCACACCCTCCGGTAGTGATCGACGGATCTCGTCGATGCGCTGCTTGACGTTGGTGATCACCTCCGACGAGTTGGCCCCTTTGAGCATCAGGACAATGCCACCGACGGCCTCGGACGATGAATCGTAGGTCATCGCTCCGTAGCGGATCGCATGTCCGTCCCGCACCGTTGCCACATCGCGCACGAGGATCGGTGCCGAGCCGGCAGAATGGCGGATGACGATCTCTTCGACGTCGGCCACCGAGCGCGCAATGCCCTCGGTGCGGATGAAGCGCACGCCCGACTCGTGCTCGATGTAGGCTCCGCCGCTGCTGGCGTTATTCTTTTCCAGGGCCGTGATCACCTGATCGATGTCGATCTGCGATGAGCGCAACCGGAACGGGTCGATGGCGATCTCCAGCTGACGAAGGTAGCCGCCGAAGCTCGACACATCGGCAACACCCGGCGTTCCGAGCAGGCGCCGGCGCACGATCCAGTCCTGCAGCGTACGCAGTGTTGCCAGGTCATACCGGTCCTCATACCCCGGGGCGGCTCGGAGCACATACTGGTAGATCTCACCCAGCCCCGTGGTCACCGGCGCTAGCATCGGAATGCCGGCACTGGCCGGGATCTCGCGCTGGATCTCCACCAGTCGCTGATCCACCTGCGCGCGCGCCCAGTATACGTCCACGTCGTCGTCAAAGACGATCGTCACCACCGACAGACCGAAGCGGGAGATCGACCGCAGTTCGTGGATGCCCGGGATAGAGGCCATCGTCAGCTCCACCGGGGTGGTGATGAGCTTTTCCACCTCCTGGGGGGCCAGCGCCGGAGAGCGCGTCACGACCTGGACCTGATTGTTCGTGATGTCCGGTACGGCATCGATCGGCAGGGACTGAAGCGAGACGATGCCCCAGATGATCAGACCGATAACGCCAAGACCGATGATCAGCGGATTGCTGATCGAAAACGTGATGATCCGTTGAAACATGGAACCCTCATATAATGATCACAATGCTTCGTTGGCCATTGCAGCCAACGAGCGGTGGGGTGTGATCAGCTCAATCGAGGGGGCTGGAAGATCTCCGGCACGGATGCCTGCGGCGTTCCGTTGGTCTTGGGCAGGGGGCTTTGCGGCACGTCCACCGGCTGCAGACGAATCTCCACACGTACATGTTCGATCTCTGCCGCCGACATGGCTGAGGTGCAGCCACCGAGGAGCGGCAGGGCTTCGTGCTCATCATCTGAGCGCTGCTTGCTGCCGAAATGGTCGATCAGAAAGTCCACAAATGACAGATCCCTCTGACCGTGAGCGCTCACGTGATGGTCGAAATGTTCGACCAGATTGCCGATCTTCGCAAGCTCCTGCGGGTCGTAGCTACCGAGCAGGGCCGCCACGAGGTTAATCGGTAAGAGGATGATTGCCAGGGACTTCATGCGTTTTGCGCTGCGAATCTACGGAATGCCGGAATTGTGGATAACTTCTGGAAATATGAATTCCAATTCATTGGTTTCAGCCCCCTGAGTTACGAAGTTTGTCCCCGTGAATCTCCATGGGTAGCTCGCAAACCTACATAGCGGTTGGCGCAAGCGCCATGAGATTCGTCAGTTCTTTGACAGTTGGATTAGCCATTTGCAGTTTTCTGTGTAGTTCGTGTGTCGGCCACAAGCCGGCACCAGTAGAGAGTTTGTCAGAGTTCATGTACAATGAACCTGATGGAATCTTGAGTCTCGACCCGGCACAGGCATCCTACCGCAGCGCGCTCTGGACGACGTCACACTTGTTCAACGGGTTGGTAGAGCTTGACTCGGCGCTCCACATAGCCCCTTGCATAGCAAGGAGTTGGAGTGTTGATGAAAGCGGGAAGCGCTGGACGTTTCGTCTCCGGACGGACGTGCAGTTTCACCCTGATGCATGTTTCGGATCACGACGTACGCGGCTCGTGACAGCTCATGACGTGAAATACAGTCTTGAGCGCATTCTCGATGCCCGCACAAAGTCGACAGGCCTCTGGGCATTTCGGACCACCATCGTCGGTGCTGATGCATTTCATCAGGCCACCCGCGCCGGTACGTCCGGATCCGTTGAAGGCATTACGGTCGTTAACGACTCCGTCATCTCGATTCAGCTCACACAACCATTTGCTCCGTTTCTGGCCGTTCTCACCATGCCATACGGCTCGATTATTCCGAGGGAAGCGATCGAAGCGTATGGGGCCGAGTATGGACGACATCCCGTTGGTACGGGCCCGTTCATGTTCGGTACCTGGAACCAGGACCGAGAGCTCACGCTGAGCCGAAATCCGCAGTATTTCAAATTCGATGCCTCCGGGCGGCGGTTGCCGTACCTGGATAAGGTTCGGATATCGTTTCTGCGGGACCCAAAGAGCGAGTTCCTCGAATTCACCAAGGGTGCATTCGATATGATCAGCTCTGTTGACGAGTCCTTTACGCCGAGTGTCTTTGATCCCCAAGGCCGGTTGCGTCCACCCTATAACCGATTCCGTGTTCTGCGCACAGCCGCAAACACGATCGAGTATTACGGGATCCTCATGGACACGACCCTGCCGGCAGGGCGCACCTCGCCCCTTGCCACGTCGAAGGCTCTCCGTCAGGCATTAAATCATGCGATCGACCGGCACCGGATCGTTACGTATCTGTTGAGCGGACGTGGCATCCCGGCCTATCACGGCGTTCTACCGCCCACGATGCCGGGGTTCAACGATTCCATTCGCGGATATCGGTACGATCCCGAACGTGCCCGTCGACTTCTAGCAGAAGCAGGGTATCCCAATGGCAGGGGGCTTCCAAAGCTCCTTTTGCAGCTGGGGAACAGTCAGCGCACCGCCTCGATCGCCGAGGCTGTGCAGGCACAGTTGAAAGAGGTCGGAATCGACGTCGAACTGCGCCAGGTTGATTTTCCGCAGCACCTTTCGATGGTTCGCGCCGGTGAGCTGGCGCTCTGGAGGACGAGTTGGATCGGAGACTATCCCGATCCCGAGAACTTCATGGCGCTGTTCATTTCCTCGACCATAGCCCCGAAAGGCCCCAACACGACACGCATCAATCGGCGCGATCTTGATTCGCTCTACGATGCCGCGCTGTCGCCGACGTTGGATGAAGCAGCCCGACGGAACCTGTATTCCCGGATGGAACGGATCGTGATCGAAGAAGCCCCCTGGGTTTTCCTTTACTATCACGTCGTTCTGCGCGTTTTTCAGCCCCATGTCAAGGGGCTTACACTCGACGGTTCTGACCGTCTGATCCTTGAACGGGTCAGCAAATCAAACCGCGAGATTGTTTCACAATGATGTTCGAAGGAGGCATGTGAATGATGAAGCTGCCTGGCATGTCGCTCCTTTCGATCCTTCTTACCGCGGTATTCTCACTGTGCTTCGTCGCGCCTGAGCTTGCTACTGCTTCACCGGCGCCAACGGCGTCGAAGGTTTCAAAACCAGCGGCACGCAAAGTCTCACGCAAGAAGCGCTCACGTCGATCAAAGTGCTCTCCAGCTGCCCGCGCAGCCGGGAAGCGTCAGGCGATCGACCTTATTCGTACCCAAAGTCCGGAGCTGTGCCGTCTGACCGGCATTAAGATGGCTCCGGGTGACTCGATCATCAACACGTCCGAGATCCTCCAAAGCGATGGAGAGCTTACCGACGTGCAGGCCGGCGAAAATCTCCCGTACGAAGAAGGGGAGATCATCGCCGAACTTGAGCAGGAAGACGACGTTACGCCCGACCTTGAGGCGTTTCGCTCGCTCTGGCTGACGATGATCGATGAGAAGGATGGAGGCGCAGCCTCGGAAGGGGCACTCCCGAAGCAGAAATTGGCCGACCTCGTGATGGAATGGCTGGGCACCCGCTACCACTTTGGTGGCATGGCCCGCACGGGGATCGACTGTTCAGCTTTCACACAGATGTTGTTCTCATCTGCACTGAACGTCACGCTGCCACGTACCTCGGTCGCTCAGGCGACGCTTGGTCAGTCAGTGGGACGCCGATCAGATCTCCAGTTTGGTGATCTGGTCTTCTTCCGCACACGCTCGCGTCGGGGTATCTCGCACGTCGGCATGTATCTCGGCGATAACCTGTTTGCACACTCCTCGTCTCGCTACGGCGTCACGATCTCCTCGCTCGAGTCGACCTACTACTCGAAGCGCCTGGTCGCTGCCCGCCGCATCGGTGATGAAGACATCGCACGTATGGCCGGCTCGGCCCAAACGTCGAACGTGAACTGATTGTTGCCCTCGCGCTGATCCAACACCGTAAAGAACAGTTTGTAGGAGCGCCGAGAAAGAATGGGCGCAAATTCAGAGAGCTTCTCGTACCCGGGTGCGAGAAGCTCTTTGGTTTTTGGGTAGTGTCTGACTGCATTCCAGTTTGGATTCCTGGTATCGCGGGAACGACGATGTCGCGGCGTAATCACAAATTGACCGATTACGGAATCACGGCGTCATCGGTCATCAGTCATCGGT
>DNLG01000156.1:9468-12308 GCA_003488525.1 Bacteroidota bacterium
GTCATCTGCCCTAGCTTTCCCTCGTTCGTCTCTTGGTGCCTCGTTGCTTCGTCTTGTTCTTTGTCTCTTCAACGAGATCGAGGGTTTCGACGAGGTCCTGCTGGTCGAGTGACATGGCAAGGTCGATCATGCGTTTCTTGGTGTCGGCCTTGGCGATGCGGACGCGTACAAGGGAGCCGTAGCGGAAGAGGCGACGTGTGCGACGTCCATAGATGCGCATGCGCTGTTCGTCAAACACGTAGTAGTCGTCGTCAATGTCACGGATATGGAGCAGACCTTCGATCATGAGGTCCTTGATGGTAACGAACACCCCGAAGGTTGCAACACCGGTCACATAGCCAACGTGGTCGGAGCCGACATGTTCGCGCGCGAGGATCGTCTGGGCGAGTTTGACCGAGGCACGCTCTGCCTCGATGCTGGATCGTTCCGTTACCGAGCACTGGTCACCGGCATAGCGTGTGAGGTTTTCCAGCTGACGCAGCCGCCGCGCGTCGGGTTGCCCCTTGGCATACTCTTTCAGAAGCCGATGCACGATAAGATCCGGATAGCGACGGATCGGCGAGGTGAAGTGCGCGTAGTCGGCAAAGCCCAGACCGTAGTGTCCGATGTTATAGTCGGAGTAGATGGCCTTGGCCATGGAACGCAGCAGCAGGGTGTTGACAACGGGCTGCTCGACGCGGCCGCGGGCCTGCGTGAGGATTTCGTTGACGGCCTTTGGGGTGAGCTCGCCACTGGGAACGTCGATGCCGATCGTGCGGATGATCTCGATCGCCGAGGCAAGCTTCTCACGGTCCGGCTTGTCGTGCACACGATAGACATACGGCGGAAGCTCCTTCATCTTCCACTGCTTGCGCAGGTCATGCAGGTGTTCTGCAACGGTGCGATTGGCCGCAAGCATGCACTCTTCAACGAGCGAGGTCGACTCGGTCCGCGTCTTGATGACTGCTCGCACGGGCATCTTGGATTCATCGAGAATGAACTTCACTTCCTGCGTTTCGAAGTCGATGCCGCCTGAGCGCATACGACGCGCGAACAGCGTGTCGGCCAGCTGACGCAGACGTAGCAGGATCGATGCGTGCGGATCATCGAGTTCTCCAATGATGATCCTCTGCGCTTCATCGTAGCTGTAGCGTCGCTTGCTCTTGATGATCGATTCAGCGATGCGGTATGTTGTGCGCTGTCCGTCGGGCGTGAACTCCATGAAAACCGAGTATGCGTTACGAACACGGTCGGGAACAAGTGAGCAGATGTTATTCGAGAGATGTTCCGGCAACATCGGCACAACGCAATCGACAAGGTAGGTGCTGTTGCCGCGCTCAAGGGCCTCGCGATCAAGAGCAGACCCTTCGGTGACGTAGTGCGAGACATCGGCGATGTGCACGCCCAGTTCGACATTGCCGTTGTCGAGCTCGCGGATAGAGAGCGCATCGTCGAAGTCGCGCGCATCTTCCGGATCAATAGTGATGATGGTCTCCTGACGCAGATCAAGTCGAGCCGCGACGGCCTCGTCAGGGGGCTCGGCATAGGCCCGCGCTTCGGATTCGACGTCGGCAGGGAAGCCGGGCGGCATCCGGAACTCCTTCAGGATGGCTGCAAACTCAACGGCCGCAGCACCGGACTTGCCGATGACCTCGGTGATGACCGCCTCCGGCGCTGCATTGTCATGCGTCCAGCGCGCCAGTGCACCGACGACCTTGTCGCCGGGGCGAGCCCCCTTCAGGTTCGAATCAGCAACGAGGAAGTCGACATGGTAGGTGTTCTCGTCCGGGATCAGATAGGAAAAGCTGCCATCGTAATCGATCATACCAGTGATGACGTGTTCGGCGCGTGCTACGATCTCGACCACTTCACCACGGGGCTTGCGTCCGGGCGCCAGTGCATGCAGCCGCACGCGCACGGAATCGCCGTTGAGCGCCGTGTTCATGTCATGTCGGCGAACATGAACAACAGGAACGGCCTGGTCATCGGTTCTCACCAGACCATTGTCATGATACATCTCGAAGACGCCCACGAGTGTGCCATCGGAGCGCTGTGGCAGAGCAAAGCGACGTCGGCTGAGACGTTCAACGACACCTTCGTCGATCATCGAATCGAGTAGCTGGCGCAGCTGCTCGTAGTCGTCTGATCCGGCACGCAGTCGAAGCTGCTTCGAAAGATCGAGCAACTGGATCGGCACCGGAGTGCGGCCAAGTGCCTCGAGGACCTCGGCACGCATGTCGCGAATTTCACTGAGACGTTTCATCGTGCAATATGCGCAGATGCCAACTGTTCGATGGTACGCTCAAATCCCGTAGAATCGCACGATGAAAATCTCGACCGTTATTCTGCTGTGCATCTCAGCAGCGTCATCGGCTGCTGCTCTTCAGGATGCTAGCGAGTGGTTCGGCAGGGGGCTGAATGCCTTCAATGATGGCCGGTATGCTGAGTCGGTGACGCTCTACACGAAGGCCATCGAGCTCGATAGTGCAGCCGCGCCGGCCTGGTACAACAGGGCTGCCGCCTATATCCGACTGAAGCAGTTCGACAAGGCACATCAGGATCTCGACCGGTGCATGAAGATCTTCCCCGGCGCCACCAACGTTAAGATGCAGCGTGCCATCGTGCGCTCAGAGCTTGGGCGCTATGCCGAGGCCCTCGACGATGTCAATACCGTGATCCGAGGTGACACGACATTCCCCAAGGCGCGACTGCTTCGCGGTCGGATCCTGCTGGCCGTTTACAAGGACACCGTGCGAGCCTGCCATGACTTCCGGGCTACACTTGCGCTGGGTGACAGTGCGGCGATGCGATATCTGCAGGGAGTATGCCGGTGATGCGCTGCTGGCTGCCCTTGCTTCTGC
>DNLG01000156.1:12453-20100 GCA_003488525.1 Bacteroidota bacterium
CTGCCCTTGCTTCTGCAGTTGCTCCTGCCTGGCCTTGTATGGTCGCAGAGCGCGCCCGTACTGCGCACGGAATCGATTGTTGCCGAGTTCATCGGCAGCAATTCCCGTCCGCGCTGTGTGATCCGTGGCATCATGATCGACGGACGTGTCGACACCGTCCGGGCGACCTTGAAGACGTCGACGATTCGCACGACGGTAGGGGGCTATTCACGGTACAAGCCCGTGATCGATTCAGTGTGGCTCGTGCCCGTGGCCGAGCAGCGTCACGAGATGATGGTGCGCCTTAAGCTGACGGGTCAACGCGTGCCCCTTCCCACCAGAGGCGTTCGCGGGGTGGTGCGTCTGACCGTTGCGGCCGCCGTCTGGACCGGTACGGATTGGGCCTCGGGTGCGAGCGAAGAGCTCGAAGTTCCGATCGCCAATCTTGAGATACCCCGTCCGATCATCAATACCGGAACGATGACGGCAAAGCGCCTTCGCAGCAGTCCGCGCTCATTGGACTTTGAGATATCCGGTCTGGCTCTTAGCATGCCCAAGCCCGACAGCGTCGGCTCACAGGTGGACGTGCGCGCGTTCGACGTTGATAACGTCACAGCGCAGTTTGATGACGGTTCACTGGTCACCTCCGACGCCGAGCACGACAGCCTTCGCACCGTGCGCCTGACGGCCTCGTATGATCCCGTCAGCGGCATCACCCTGCGCGGTACGGTGACCTCGCCCGGTGCGCGGCCCGGCGCCAAGGTCATTGAGTTAACATCGGTAAAGTTCTCCATCCTGCTCAGGGCACGGTTAAAATGTCGGGGCGATGCTGGCCCCTTCCGCACGCGCCTGATCGAGGTCGAACTCTGACACCCGTTGCAGGGCGCTAGCGTTGAATGATCACGCTGCGGCGGCCGTCGAATTCAAGGTAGACGCCTGACGGAAGACGTGCTGACGGCACGTCACGCCGTGCTCCTGAGAATACGCGCTGGCCAAGCAGCGTGAAGATCTCGACCTGCTGGTCATCTGCTGCAACGGCAGCTTCGGCGGCGCCGTCGAGGCAGGGATGAGATATGGAACATCTGGTACGCTACTAGTTTATGGCCGGTGCCGACGCGTGGCAAGATATCGGACGGCGACCAAGCTGCAAGCAACGTAGGCGATGAGAATCAGCACAAGCCAGCCCCAGAACGCCGATGGCAGCGCAGCGAATCCCAGATCGGGTCCGATGGCCGAGACCGGGATCCACAGTCCAATGGCCAGAATGATGCATGTCGTGATGATCAGGGCCCGACTCGGACGCGGGCCCGACCACGGCATGGCCTGCGAGCGTAGGACGTACACGATGAGAATCTGCGAGAACAGCGACTCGATAAACCAGCCCGTATGAAACAGCGCTTGATTGCCGGTAGCATGTAGCGGACCCAGTAGTACGGCATAGGTCGCGTAATCGAAGAGGGAACTGATCGGTCCGAACAGGATGATGGTCTTCCATACCTCATCGATTGACCACCGACGCGGATGCGTGAGCCAGTCATCACTGACGGTATCAGTCGGGATCGCCGTTTGCGAGATGTCGTAGAGCAGATTGTTCAGCATGATCTGCACCGGCAGCATCGGCAGGAATGGCAGCAGAAGGCTGGCACCGGTAACGCTGAGCATGTTGCCGACGTTGGAGCTGGCAGCCATGCGCAGATACTTGACGATGTTGCCGAATATCCTGCGTCCCTCTATAACGCCGTCATGCAGCACGGCCAGGTTGTGCTCCAGGAGCACAATGTCGGATGATTCCTTGGCGATGTCAACGGCCTCGTCAACGCTGATGCCGACGTCTGCTCTGCGAAGGGCGGGTGCGTCATTGATCCCGTCACCCAGAAAACCAACGACATGTCCGTTGGATCGCAGTTGTGCGATCACACGGTCCTTGTGCAGCGGCGTAAGCTTGGCGAAGATCGTCGTCGTCTCCACGACTGCGCCGAGCTCATCATCGGTCATTGCTTCGATCTCGGCACCGGTGAGCGTCCCTCGGACGTTCAGGCCTACGATGCCGCTGACATGACTCGTCACCGCAAGCCTGTCGCCGGTCAGGATCTTGATCTCGACGTGCGATGCCTCGAGTTCCCGCAGGGCTTCAGTGGCTGACTCTTTTGGCGGATCAAGGAATGCCAGGAAACCTTCAAGGGTCATCTCTGCCTCGTCGGCCTGCGTGATCGTGGTCTGCCCGACAGGCATAATGCGTCTGGCTACGGCCACCAGGCGAAAACCCTGCTCATTGAGTCCGTCGGCCACGGAAAGAGCTTCGGCCGGCACGTTGATGCATCCTTCAAGCACTTCCTCGATAGCCCCTTTACAGATGAGCTCAGGGGGCTTGCCTGGTTGCTGCAGCAGGACCGACAGGCGCCGACGGATAAAGTCGAATGGCTGTTCATCGAGCTTGGTCCACTGCTGACGCCGCACTTCGTCTTCCAGATGCGCATGCGCCAGCACGGCTTCGTCCATGATGTTGCGCAGTCCCGATTCGAAGGTGCTGTTGAGGTATCCTAGTTTCAGAACATCTTCGCTTTCAGAGCCGTCAGGCCGGACGTGGTGCATCAGGATGATGCGGCCCTGGGTGAGTGTACCCGTCTTGTCGGTGCAGAGCACGTCCATGGCACCCAGGTTCTGTATTGACTGCAGATGCTTGACGATCACTTTGCGTCGGGCCATGGCGATGGCCCCCTTGGAGAGGTTTACCGTGACGATCATCGGCAGCATCTCGGGCGTGATGCCCACGGCAACGGCGGTGGCAAACAGAAGTGCCTCTACCCAGTCACCGCGCAGCAGACCATTGACGAGGAAGACCACCGGAACCAGCACGATGATGATCCGCACCATCAGCAGTGTGAACGAGCGAATGCCGTTGTCGAATGCGGTTGGCGGACGTTGCGAGCGAACGGACTCGGCGATGCTACCGAACATCGTATCTGCACCTGTTGCCGTGACGATGGCGGTTGCAAAGCCGGTCTGCACGGTCGACCCTTGAAAGCACAGCCGCGGATCATCAAGAGGGTCTGGGCTTGCCGCGGCTGTGGCGGACTTCTCGACTGGCATCGATTCGCCCGTCAGCAGATGCTGGTCAACGTGCAGGTCATCCGACTCGATCAGCCGCACGTCAGCCGGCACCAGATCCCCGGCCGATAACCGCACCACGTCTCCGGTTACCAGCTCATCGATCGGGATGCGCCTTTCCGACCCCTGACGAACAACCGTGGCCATGGCCACGACCAGTTTGCGCAGAGCCTCGACGGCTCGATCGGAGCGGATTTCCTGGATGTATCGGATCACGGCGCCGATGATGATCATTGCCGAGATCATCGTCGCCGCCACGAGGTCGCCTGCAAGCAGGGCTATACAAAGCACGCACAGCAAGAGCAGGATAAGGGGATTACCCACGGTCTCGCGCAGAATGGTTTGCCATGCGGCCGATACGTTCGGGGATGATTTTGGTACGTGCTGAATCATGGCGATCGGAAACTACGCTGTGCCACACTGTCTAGACTCGTACAGACGATGTATTTCGATGGTCCGCCCCCAGACGAATTGCGTATGTTCACGTCCGTGAAAGCAGTTTCTGGGGGGAACTCGTTGCCGGCGTCGATACGTGTTGATGCCGCGGTCTGGTGCAGGCGTGTGCGCCGTGCCGGTCTGTCCCGTGCGTGGGACGTTCTCTTTCCGCCGGAGCAGCTCTACGCCGACAATTCGTCCTTTGACGTCGGGCAAGAGCGCACGTTTGTGCTCGTGAGCGTCGGCTCACTCGACGTTGCGGCGTATGTCCTTGCAATGCGCGGTTCGGACTGCTGCCTTGTGGACGTGCGCAGTCGTGAAGATGCCGATCAGGCCTGGTGCGATGTGCTCTTTCAGCACTGGCACGATCATGCAGTGGCTGCAGGCGCCGCATCGATGACCGGACCGGTGGGTGCCTTCGCCTTTATCACCGACGGGGTACCAGTTGGACCACCCGATGTAGAAAGTATCCACATCGCCCAGTATCCTCGTACACTTGTTGACAGATTCCGTCAACATGGGTATGTTCACGCCTGGTCAGGAACGGTATGGGGACGCCGCGGAGCTGGCGGGACATCTGCCCGGAGCATGAAGGGGGCTTCACCATCCGTCCGACGGGGGACGTGGATGACCATTATTCCGACCGTTCGCACTCTTGAGAGTGTTCTTTCCGAGTCGTTTGCGACGCTGCCGTGGCATCGTGGCAGCGGTGCTGGTCTGTTGTCGCTGGCACGACGGTATATGCTTGTCGGTCATCCGTCGCTGATGATCACCGGATCAGCCGAGGGTCAGCCTGCAGGTGCGATACTGATGTATCGAGACATCCCCAACGTACCGGAGCGCATACATCAGTTACCATCGGCGATACGTGATCTCTGGCTCTTCTTCGCAGCGCGACGCTCGCGGCAGGTGCACGTGAGCGTGATCGGCATCGTACCTGTGCGCAGAAGTTCGCGCCTGAGCGCGGCCCTCTTCGATGCGGCTGCAGATCTTCTGAACCAGGCGCAACATGTGACCACTTCCTGGATCCGTGATGACAACAGGGCCTCGAGGATGATGTCCGAGCGCGCAGGCCTGGAGCCCCTTGAACAACGATTTGTCTTTCGAAAACAGCTTCCAACACTTTCCATCAACAACGGAGAACGAGAATGAAGATTCTCATACGCAGTTTTTCACTCGCATGCATCATCGCCGTGAGCGCGGTGATCGCTTATGCGCAGGGGTCGCTGAGCGGCCGCATCACGGGCCCAAGCGGTCAGGCCGTGCCGGGTGCCTCGATCAAGGTCAGCGTTCCAAACGGTTCGTTCACACGTGGCGGCTACTCTGACTCGCGCGGGCGGTATGCGATCAAGGGGCTTCCTGACGGTGACTATTCGGTAACGGTCACCTGTGTCGGCTATCAGAAGAACGTCAAAGAAGGCATTGCCATCAGCGGTGCAACCACGCACGACGTGTCACTGCTCGAAACGGCCATCGACATGGATGTAACGGTGGTCACAGCCTCCCGCGTCCAGCAAAAGGCATCTGAGGCGCCCGCCTCTGTTACAGTTGTTGAGCCCCGTGCCATTCGCGAAGCACCAAAGGCCACACCGGTTGAGCATATCCGCGGCCTTGCCGGTATCGACTACTCGCAGACCGGTATTGCGCAGCAGAACGTGAGTGTGCGTGGTTTCAATAACGTGTTCAGCGGTTCGCTGCTGACACTGACGGATTATCGTCCGGCTGGCGTTCCGAGCCTTCGGGTAAACGTCGGCTATTTCGTTCCGGCGTCCAACGAAGACATCGAGCGCATGGAGCTCGTGCGCGGTCCGGCGTCGGCACTCTACGGCCCGAATGCTTCCCAGGGCGTGCTGAATATCATTACACGTTCGCCATTTGCTTCGCAGGGGACAACCGTGTTCCTGGCCGGTGGAGAGCGTGGACTTCTCAACGCCGGACTCCGTCATGCCGGTACGGTGGGCGAATCGTTTGGGTACAAGATCACGGGACAGTACTTCAAGGCCGATGACTGGGTATTTGTCGACCCAGTGGAAGAGGCCAGCCGCAACGCGATCCTGAGCAGAGACACGCTCAACTTGATCAACAAGGATACGCTCAAGATCGGCAACCGCAAGAACAGCCCACACGAGCGCTTCAATGTTGATGCCGGTGCATACTACATGCTTGGTGAGAACACCATGGTCCAGCTCAATGGTGGTATCTCGCAAGCCGTCAACACGATCGAGATGACAGGCCTCGGTGCGGCCCTTGGTCAGGACTGGCGCTACACCTACGTCAACGCACAGCTGACCTCAGGCGACCTCTTTGTTCAGGCATTCACCAACATGAGCGATGCCGGTAATACGTACTTCCTGCGCACGGGCAACCCGATCGTCGATCGTTCAACACTCATCGGTGGTCGCGTGCAGCACGCCTACAACATCAATGACGACATTCGACTGACCTACGGGGCTGATCTGTTCTCGACCAATCCTGTTACGGATGGAACGATCAACGGACGCAACGAAGACAACGACAACTACACGGAGATCGGCGGTTACCTTCAGGCCGACTGGAAGATCACGTCAGATCTTTCGGCTCTGGCGGCTGTGCGCGTAGACCAGCACTCGGTCATTGGAGAGATGGTCATGTCGCCACGTCTTGCACTTCTCTACAAGCTTGACGAAAACTCCTCGATCCGTGCGACCTTCAATACCGCGTTCTCGAATCCGGGCACGAACGATCTGTTTCTCGATCTACTCAGTGCGCCTGATGCTTTCGGTCTGAGTAGAGTCAATCCAGCGTGGGGTGTGGGTGTTTGGGGCGCTTCGGCGGGAGCCAATGGATACACGTTCAACCGATCGGGTGGTACGCTGAATTTCATTTCGCAGTTCGACCCAACACGCAATAGCTGGATCGGTCTGAACAATGCCGGTTCTGCTGGAGTTTGGCAGACGGTCACGCAGATCATTCTGCCGCAGCTTGAAGCGGCTGCCCCTGACAATCTCAAGCCACTGCTTCGCCCCTTCCTGACAGCGATCCCGGCGCCGACGAATCTCAAGGGTAACCTGGCGACGCTTAATCCGACCACACGGACGTTCATTCCAACGCCCGAATCGGCAGTTCTGGACGTCGACAAGCTCCGTCAGACCAGCACACAGACCATCGAAGTGGGCTACCAAGGTAAGCTCACGGAAAAACTGCGCGTGTCGGTTGATGTTTACCAGTCAACGGTGACGGACTTTATCTCGCCACTCAAGGTTGTCACACCCAACGTGTTCCTTGATGGAGCAACAGTAACGGCGTATCTCAAGCCGCTTCTCAAGGGCGCGCTGCTCGGTCAGGGAATTCCTGAAGCCCAGGCAGAAGCCATTGCTTCGCAGTACTCCGGTCTGATCGGCGGTGCATATGCGCAGGTTCCTGTCGGAACGGCTTCACCGAATGAGACTCCGCATAAGGGCGACATTCTTCTTGCCTATCGGAACTACGGTCAGCTGAGTTACTATGGTAGCGACGTTGCCTTCACCTACGAACTCTCTCCAAGCTGGTCGCTCTCCGGCTCAGCCACATGGATGAGTCAGAACGTCTTTACCGGTGCCGACCTGAATGATGCCGACAGCACGGCAGAGATCGCTCTCAATGCCCCACAATACAAGTCCTCCCTCGGCATCATGCACCGTAATTCAGATCTCGGTCTGAACATCGGCCTGCAATGGCGCTGGGTTGATGGCTTCCGCATGAATTCCGGTGTATACGTTGGCGACGTCAATGCCTATCACATGCTGGACCTCATGGCGCAGTATGCAATTCCCGGAGTTGATGGTTTGAGCCTCAATGTTTCGGCAACGAACCTGCTCGATCATCAGGTACAGCAGTTCATCGGTGCAGCCGCTATTGGCCGTCTGATCCAGGGACGTCTGACCTATACGTTCTAAGCCACGTCTCCTGAATGGTCACATCTCCAGGCCGTCCCCGCTGCTTGCGGCGGGGACGGCTTTTTTGTTAGCGACCGATAAACACAGCCCCCTTCCAAAGGGGCTCATCTTGTGGTGTGGTGATGACCACAACAACGACGCCTTTGTAAGGGGGCTTGATCGTCTGCAGCAAGGAACCAGATTCGAGCGGAATGGTCGCTACCAGGCTTCC
>DNLG01000156.1:20317-27432 GCA_003488525.1 Bacteroidota bacterium
GATCGTTCCCGGTGATGCGTCGTGCGCAACGCCGACGACCGGCATCACCGTAGTGAACACGGAGTATGCGCCGGTAGTCCGCGTGCTGTCCGCAGCAATGCCAATGGCCCTCCAGAAGTACCGTGTGCCATCCATGAGCCCTGCATACGGAACGATTCCGTCGTCGGATCCAAAGGTCGACAGAACGGGACGGAATGACTCATCCCAGCCCAGTTCCACTTCATAGCGAGCATATCGATCGGACGTTGTAAAGCGCCATTCGCCGCTCGTGGGAACATCTTCGGCGTCCATCCCCGGAAAGACCGGCAGCAGACCGATAGCGCTCGGCTCGGACCTGGTGATGAACCGAGCCGTATCCGACCACTGTCCGCTTACACGGTCATTGATGGCCATCACACGCCAGTCATAACTGGTTGACGGCGCAAAGCCTGATGCGACGTGCTTAAGGCCATCGACGATGGTGTCGACCACAGCAGTGGCCGAACTTTGCCGGTCGAACACCTGCAGTCGATAGCGAAGTGCATCCTGCACAGACGACCATGTGAAGACGGTCTCAGCCGTTCCGTACGGATGATCATTGCCCTTCGGTGCAAGAGGGATCGAGCGACCGAGAGGATTGTCGTACACAAGCGTGAATTCAAAGCGATCCGATAGTGGGCCGTTTCCATATCGGCCGATGGCGCGGCATTGCCAGAGCATTGGGGTGTTACGGGGCAGACTGTTGACGCGAACCCACGTCGAGACCACCGTATCACGGTAGATAATGGAAGAGTCCTTGGCAGATCGCACCGACATGGCATAGCGGAGTGCTCCCGGCACGGCTTCCCACTCAAACAGTGTCGACGGTGCAAATGGAAGCGCCGCGTCGTTGGCAGGTTTGCGAAGCGATACCCGGTCGGGCGCGGTAACGAGAAAGATCTTTGCTGTTGCGCGTCCGAGAGTGTTGCCGTTAACGCCACGCACGACCCATGTATAGCGGGTGTTCGGCGCCAGGCGTGTTCCCACGTTGAACGTATCGGCGGTCGTGGTGATATCTACGATCGGCTGCTCCAGGGCAACGTCGCTGATAGTCAGGCGGTAGCTGCTAGCCCCCTGCGCACGCGTCCAGCGGAAGACATGACCAGGCTGAATCGCCACGGTGTCCTTGCCAACGAGAACAGGGGAGAGGGCTGAGCAGAGTCCGATCTGCGTTGTGAACGAGAAGGGGGCTGACCACGGCCCCGGACCCTTAGTGTGCACTTTGCGGACGCGCCAGAAGAACGTCGTGGCATTGGCAAGAGCCGGCAGGGTGGTGTCAACCCGCCGGGTCGTGAGCGTCAGTAGCGGCTTTATGAAATCGGCATTGGTAGCTACCTGCAACTCATACGAATCAGCAAGTGCAGCCACCTTCCAGGCGAGCTTCGGCGTGGCCGAGACTTCCACGGCGTTATTTGCAGGGGACACGGGGGTGGGATCAAAGCAGTCCTTGTAGGCAAGCATGAACTCGCCCTGCAGAAGCATCGGCAGAACGATCACCCTTTGGTTCGGCACATAGCCCCCTTCGAGAGGGGCAAATCCTGCCTGACCTTCCAGGGGGCGATACAACAGGCGGATCTGATCCGGATCCTCAACGTTGTCCATTGAGCCCACGTCAAAGGTCATCTGACCCGTCAGTGATTGCGCATCTTCGAATCTGACCACCCAGCGCATGGGAAGCGTTCCGCAGTGAGGATTACCAACGAACGTGATGAGTTTCGGAGCGTAGGAATGACGCTCGACGATCACTCCGGTGGGTTTGGCCACACGTTTGAAACTCATGCTAACGAATGACGTGCTGTCGGCATCTGAGAAGCGTACATCAGTAGGCGCACTTACCTGCTTATAGCTACCGTACATGCCCATGGTGGTCTTCAGCACGCGATACGAGGCAAGTGCGGCCCCCGTGTTGTCGTTGACTTCGGCAACGACCTGTCCGGCTCGACTTACTTCCTGACTGACAAGGGGAGAGACGGCCGGCTCGGTGATCAGACCATAGCCGATAAGAACATTGCCGTTCACAAGTTCCTGAACGCTGCCCATGGAAGCCGAAAACACCCGTGGCACGGGGATATAGTCCCAGACCTTAGTGGCTTTGCGTCCCGGGATGTCCAGCTCATACTCCACCACGCGAGAGGTTCGAGGTGCGGGTTTCAGGTTGCCATTGTCGAACATCATCAGCGTGCCGCGTGAGGTGATGAAGGCGGTATGCTGATGCGAGAACCCCTTGAAACCGGGAATGGAATCGCCAATGATCGTGAACTGATTGCCGATCGATTTCGCGCCACCGAAGCGCCAGAGCACGCTGCCGGTGCTGCGGCTGACGCAGATCACCTCGTCGAGATGTCGGCACGAAATGATCAGGTCGCCATTTGCATCCCGGTTTATCGAATTGACATGGATGTAATCGATCTTCTGTTGCAGACGATCGACGTCTTCAGTGGCATCACTCACCGGGATGTGATCGAGCGACTTCCATTCAAAGAGCACAGCACCGTCGAGCGTGCGTTCCTGGATCACGGCTCCGCGGACAACTGCGTCTGATCGGCCGCCCGTGACTTCTTTGGACATGTCAACCACTCGGTCGTCATGCCCAAGGATGATATAAGTTGAATCGGTCCACATTTTGCCTTCGTGGAAATCCACAGGGTAGCTACCGCTGAGTCGAAGGGTGTCCGTTGCAGCAAGGCTACTGTTGCGGCGAATGAACTGTCGGGTCGTCCCGATCGCTACGAAGTGCGTCAGCGAAGTGTCACCGTAGGCCTGCAGCGTCGAGATGATTCCGGAATAGGTCCGTCGCAACCGGCTGCCAGTATGATCGACAAAGGCCAGCGAATCGTAGGCGTCGGGGGCGATCAGCAGATACCCGGGGGCGGCGAACCCTAGGCGATCAACACGGAGGTCGCGAAAGCTCTGCTGCGCAGGGGATGTACCCCATAGAGCAAGCATCCCGATCGCAGGTATCAGGACGTTCCGAAAGAGACGTGTGAAAAACATTGGCAGAAAGAACTCCCAATGGGGTGATTCGTTTCATGGAACAACGTAAAAACACCGTTGCCGTAGTTTGCGGCATGATCTCGCAGTTACCACGTCCGGTGCATTCACTGCTGTGCACATCCTTTGTCCTTTGCGTGCTTTTTGGTGCTCAGAGGGGGCTAGCGCAACCAGTCATGGCCCGGGTGGACATCGACACCTACGGTTTCACGGAACCCGGATACTACATCATCGCACCGCTGCAGCAGGATACGCTGGCGGTTGTTGACGAGTACGCTCGCCCCCTGTTGCATAGGCGTGTTGGGCTTCACACGAATGCGGCGGTGTACGGGCAGAAGTATCTCACGCATTTCGGTGGTTCACGTCGAGCTCGATACTTCGTGCGTCGCGACTTTTCCTTGCAGCCTATCGACACTTTTGCGGTGAGCGAGCCGGGGCTAACGGACTTTCACGAGGGAAAGGTCTGGACCGACACGTCCATGATGATTTTGGGTTTTGAGCAGACGCAGATGGACCTGTCGAAGGTCGTTCCCGGCGGACAGACCAATGCCACGGTGATCGTGGGCATCATTGAGGAGCAGACGTTTGATGGACGTGTGGTCTTCCGATGGAAGTCCACCGATCATGTACCACTTGATCAGGCAACACCTGATATCGATCTGACGCAGAACTACATCGATTACATCCACATCAATTCGATATCTCGTCAGCCGAACGGCGACCTGCTTGTCTCATGCCGCCACACCGACCAGGTGCTGTGCATCAACCGCGAGACCGGCGCCGTGCGCTGGCGCCTTGGTGGAAGCATGGCCAGGGGTAATGACTTTCGATTCCTGAACGACACGACGAATGGATTTGTCGGGTTCTCCCATCAGCATACCGCATTTCGAACAGCGCGCGGAACGCTGATGATGTTCGACAACGGCAACCTCAAGCCCGAACCGCAGCGTTCACGTGTGGTGGAATATGAGGTCGACGAAACTGCAATGACGGTTCGTGCCGTGCGCTCGATCATTCCCGACAGTGTGGGATTTGTCCGCTCCATGGGCAACGTCGAGGAGCTGCCGGGAGGAAACATCCTTGTCGGCTACGGCAATGAGTCGGGCCGCGTGCTTGCACACGAGATCGACCCTGCGGGTCGGATCGTGGCGACGATTCGTAACACGAACAATGCACCGATCGATCCATACCGAGTGATCAAAGCACGCATTGGCATGACGGCGCACCTTGATACCATCGACGCGGCAGGGCAGTACCGGTTTGCCAACGCCGATAGTGCCACGGGGCTTACCATCATTGCTCGCAAGCTGACGTCGCCGGTTGTTGTTTCCGCCGAGCGACATCACACGCCGCCGCCGCAGGTACTATTCGATGGTTCGGCGCCCGAGCATGTTCTGCCGATGCGCTGGGTGTTGCGCTACTCTGATGGTGAAGCGCAGGCGACAAGCGAAGGGGAGACATTATTCGACCTTGCCGTGTTGCCGAAGGCACCGGCTGGAAGTGTTCGGCTATATGCACGAGACAGCGTCGGAAGAGGGCCGTTCAGCCCCCTGATTGGCGTGTATGATCGCACAGCGAACACGTTTCTGTGCCCGCGCATCGTAGAGGGCGAGGTGGTCGCTGTTCTTGATTCGCTGAACCCGCCAGAGATGGTGCAACCCACGAGCCAGACGCAGAACCAATCGCCCGAGGCGGCATCGGTAGTGCTTCGCATGCCAGCCGTGGGGGTCGACGCGGTTGTTTCCGCATGGCCCGAGTCTGAACCCGCGCGCGCCATCACGCGTACCGTGCGCCGGCGACCTGATGGACTTGCCGTGCTTGTTCTCGAGGACCTCGTTCCCGATAGGATGTATCGTTGGAGTGCCATAAGCATCGGTAGTCAGGGCGCTCAATCTGCGCCGATCACCTGGAGCAGCCGAACGCTCCCGGTGGCCGATGAGAGGATTATCACGACGCGCCCCAATGGTGACACGGCAGCATACAACGGGAGTGTCGAGCTCTACTGGACACCGACAAGGCCGGAAGACAAGACACTGCTTCAGCTCACGACGCCCATAAGGGGTCCGCTGATTGGTATCGATCTGTCAATGACCGAGATTGACACCATCGCCCCCTTGCAAGGCATGCTTCGACGCAATGGCCTGCAGACCGGCACATCGTACTTCTGGCGAGTGCTGCAACTTGACGAAACCAGTTCCACGAAATGGTCGGCCCTTCAGGGATTCTCCACCCCTGCTGAAGCGGGTCAGGCCCTGATGCCGGTCATGCCTCCGAACGGAACTACGCAGCGGGCCTCGGCGGCGCGTCTCACCTTTACAACCTCCGATGAGTATCGTGACTATGTGGTGCAGGTACGTCAGCAGCGCAGTGACGGCAGTTATGCTGAAGCAATCAGCATTGTGGCTGATCCGGCCGGTGAGGTACTGCTTACCGACCTGCGTGAGGGTTCAGCATACTTCTGGCGGGTGATCGGGACAGGTTCGGATTCCGATACCGGCTGCGTTTTTATGTTTCGGGTCGAAGGCGCATCGTCGGCGGCAGACGTCCCTGCAACGGCGAGCACCGTTAGATGTCAGGATGGATTGATTACCATTGAGGCCGATGATGTCATCACGGGCGTGTCGGTGGTCGATCTGTCTGGTCGCCTGCGCAGCCTGGATGTCGGCCATGACATCCGCAGCTTGCAACGCCCCCTGGTGATGTCACTCACCGGATGGATCGGCGTCGTGGTCCGGCTTGCGAACGGTCAAAGCAGCTTCCATCCCGCGATATGCCGATAGACCATCGAAGAAACTACGAGCCCTTGAACAGGTGCGCTCGTGCGGCATCGCGTCGTATCCGATAGAGGACGCCCTCGGCCGTCGCAACAAGGACGTGGTCGCCAATAACGCTAATGGCGCGGGTGGTCATCATTTCATCTGACAGGTAGCAGCGCCAGGTGCGGCCGCCATCGAGACTCATGGAAAAGGACGGATAGCCCGAGGCGTAGAGTATCCCATCTGCTGAGGTAACCGAGCTCAGGAACGGACGAAACTCGTAGGTGGTTGGAAGTTGAATCTCCGACAGAAAACCTGAGCGTGTAAGCCGGAATGTTCCGGCGTTGGTTTGTAGAACGTCCGAGGTGTCGACTCGTGCTACTTCCTTCACGTTGTATGACGCCAGCCCCTTGTGAAGCGGCATCCATGTCCGCCCGGTATCCAGAGAGCGAAGAACGCCGTTCATCGTCAGCAGTAGCAGCGTATCTCCGAACCTCTGCAGCCGGTTGATCACCGACGGACCGACTGGCTGCGAGATCTTTTGCCAGGTGCTGCCCGAATCCTCGCTCCGATGGATCGAGCCGTCGTGGCACCCGACGAGCAGTGCCGAGCCCATCGAGGTGGTGGCCATCGTGATGTACTGCTGAAGGGGGCTTGCCAGATCTGAAAGCGGTCCGCCGCAGGTAGAGACCAACGACGGTCCGCGCTGCGATGAACCGACGAGCATCGACGCGCCGAAGGGTTCGACCGTGCTCACGCCCGCCTTTGCCAGTCCGAGATGAAGGGGCTTGCCGATCGTTGCCGTGTGATCAATGTAGGCCAGGCCCTGCTCTCTGAGGCCGACGTACACGCCGCTCTGTGTTGGCGTCATACACAGGACCTGTGGCGGATCCTCAAGCAGATCGATCGGAATCATGTTCCAGTGCGAGCCGTATTCGGGCTTGCGGAGAATCTCGCCGATCTTATGCGTAACGGCTACATACAGCAGGTCGCCCGACACACACATGCGCTGCACATAGGCACCGCTCATGAGGTCCTCCGGCTGAACTCCGAAGTGAAGATCCTGGCGGTCGATCCGTGCAATTCCGCTGCGTCCAAGCCCGATGTAGACATACCGATACGATGCCGTTACGCACGAGGCCGAGCGGATCATCGGGTGCGCATAGGACACGGCGATACCCGAGGGACGACTGAAGATCACCAGCGTGTCGCGCACGCTTATGGTCTCAGCCTGACCTCCGGTGCTGATCGGCGAGGATATCGCGATAGTGGCATCATCGGCGGTAGGCCGCTGTCGCTGCTCCTGCACCGGCTGCCAGGTCAGCCCCCTGTTTGTTGTGCGATTGCGAA
>DNLG01000156.1:27671-29926 GCA_003488525.1 Bacteroidota bacterium
GAATCATCCGAGGCCAGGACGTTCTCCGATCCATAGGAGATGATACGTTGCTGGCAGGCCGCGAGAGAAACAAGTCCGTTATGACGCCAGTTAGAGAGTCGCTCAAACAGTTTCTCTGTTCCCTGACGCTGCGGTCGCTGGGGCTGTTGTTGCGTTTTTGCGGAAATTGCACCAATGATCAAGGTGAGCACGATGCAGGCAGAGAGGCGATTCATCGGGCAAATATGCCGAGGGGCGATGTTTTTTTTGTGTGTTGTCATGACCCTTGCCGGCGCATTGACCAGTTCGGCGCAGCGGCAGTTTCGTCCCCTTCAAGTTGATGAACGACGTGATCCATATCCCGGCTACTATCTGTACGCACCGAACTCGGCCGACTCGATAGGTCTCATGGACCACTCGGGAGAGATCGTCATCAAGGTCGAAACTGGTACACACGCAAATCCGCGTGTGGATGTCGAAGGAAAGCTCTCCTACTTCACGGTCATCACCACGCCCACTGGTCAGACCCCGGCCTTTGTGATCCGCGATCGCAATCTTGTTGCCGTCGACACCATTGTTCCGGTCGGGTCGGTGGTTGCTGACTTTCACGAAGGGCGCATCTGGTCGGACTCGTCATTCCTGATGCTCAGCGCCCGATACACGCCGATGGACCTTTCGAGTGTCAGGCCCGGCGGTAATGCAAATGCGACAGTCATTGAAGGCGTCATCCAGGAGATTGGCTTCGACGGGCGGCTACTCTTTCAGTGGAGCTCGCTCGAACATATCCCAGTTGACCAAACGTGTGACGATACCGATCTATCGCAAGCGATGGTCGACTACATTCACATCAACTCGGTCGAGCGTGACCGCGACGGGAACTATCTCGTCTCATGCCGGCACACCGATGAGGTGATCAAGATCAACCGACTTTCCGGTGCCGTCATGTGGAGGCTAGGGGGCTCGGCATCCAAGGGCAACGAGTTCCGTTTCCTGAACGATACCATCAACGGCTTTATCGGTTTCTCCCACCAGCATTCAGCCGTGCGTTCTGCCAGCGGTACACTGCTGGTGTATGACAATGGCAATCTCAAACCCGATCCGATTCAAAGTCGGGTCGTGGAGTACGAAGTTGACGAAGCGGCCAAGACCGTTCGCCGGATCTGGTCATACACACCATCGAGTCCGATGTTCTCGCCGACGATGGGCAGCGTCAAAGAGCTGCCGTCAGGTTCGCTGGTTATTGGATACGGGTCAGGCTCAGGAGTTGGATCGGGTAAGTCTCTGATCGTCGCCGAAGAGATCAACCGCACCGGAAGCGCAGACATGCGCCTGTCGATCATCGGAACCCGTTCGGTGGCGGCCTACCGCTTCAACAAGGTGCAGTTTGGCATGACGGGCCTGTGGCGTCAGATCTCCTCGGCAGGGAAGATCGCCGCAGCCGTTGGGGATAGTTCGACGAATCTCGAATTGGATGTAAGCCGAGTTGCCCGTCCAACCTCGCTGGTCATCGAGAAACATCACTACCGTCCGCATCGCATCGATCTGACCTCTGACGGAACGTGCAGCATCGCCCCGTACCGCTGGATTGTTCGGGCTGCAGACAGTCTGTCGCTGACGGGCTCAATGAGCATCCTGTCGGCGGGACTGACCTATGCAGACCCATCCGATGATTATGCCGTGTACTGGCGCGCCCAGGAGGGCAAGGGGGCTTTCGTACGCGAGTCTCGGGCCAGCTACGACGCAGATTCTAAAGGATGGAAACTACCGGTTCTGCGCAACGGTGAGTACGCACTCGCATCGGCATCATGCACAGTACCGGTGCCAGTGTCACCGGCAGACTCCTCAACGGTGGAGCTATCACGACCGACACTGGTCTACAGCAACGTCACAGCGGCAACCGCCTACGAAGTGCAGGTGTCGCTTGACCCGGTTTTTGGCACAGTGCTGCTGCAGCAACGTGTTGGAGACACTGCGTTTGTGGTACCGGTGGATCTTCCCCGAGGAGCGCGCTGTTTCTGGCGTGTGCGGCGCGTGCGCGAAGATCGCTTCGGACTCTGGAGCAGGCCTAGGTCGTTCACTGTGCGCGCAGTGAGCCCGGTGCTGGTCTTTCCCGTTTCGGGTACCGACACCCTTGGTGTGGCCGTAACCGATACGCTGCGCTGGCGTCGATTTCCCCGTACCAGTTCCTACGTCGTAAGTGTGCGCGATGCCCTCAGCGACGAGATTGTCCTTGAACGGACCACGCCCGACACGATGGCCGCGCTTCCGTCCGGCAT
>DNLG01000156.1:30122-35948 GCA_003488525.1 Bacteroidota bacterium
TCATCAAGTACATCGGTTTTTGGCACACTACCGGCTATTCCGTGGATCGTCTACCCCGAGCCATCAACCTATCATGCAGCTGAGCGGCCGATCCTTGTCATGCATCGGCCGATCGCCGGAGCGGATTCGAGTCGCGTTGAACTGCGATCGAAATTTCTTAACGGCAGTGTTGTTGCTACCCGTGGGATTGCCACCGGACGCACAGCTCTTTTGGACGGGCTCCCGACGAATGAGGACCTTCTGGTGCGCGTTATCGGGATAGGACGATACGGTTCGTCCGTCTCTACGGTCCGCCGCATACAGGTAGTACCCAGAGCCCTCCTTCAACCGTTCGAGCTCGTGCAACCGCTTGCGTTCGATAAGATTCGCATTGGCAGTCAAGTCACCTATGAATGGCAACGGGTTGAGGGTGCGAAGGAGTACCATCTTCAGGCCACAACATCAACGGCATTCGACCGCCCCGATCTTGACACTGTCATCAGTGGCACGCAGGTGACCGCCAAACTTCCACCGCAAGCCCCTTTCCTACAATGGCGTGTGCAGGCTCGCTCTGCTGCCGGTGTTGGAGATTGGTCAGATACCGTTCGTATCGCCTTGCGATATGATGTTCCAGAAGAGCTGTTGCCCATCGCACCGCCGTTTGGTCAGCGGGCCGTTCCGACCAGCGGGCAGTTCGAGATCGTTCGATCAGATACCGTCGGCAGTGTCAGTATCGAAGCATCGACCGACCCCTACTTTGACGATAGTGTCTCAACCTTCGCGATCGCGGATGGTATTTCTACGTATGCTGGGCTGCCACAAGGCCGGAACGTTTATTGGAGAGCCACAAAAAAAGTTAATAACAGCCTGAAACTTTTTGGCCCTTCATCGATTCTTGCGACCGACAACGCGGTGTCGGTACGTGGATTTGCGGATGACGACGATGTTTCCATTGCCTTCGACCGGAATACGATGTTCCTTACTTGCCGGTCCTTGTCGTCAGAAATCGAGTCAGTCGAGGCCTTCGACCTGCTCGGTAGGCGCATCGAAATAGATTCGGTCGATGGTCATTCGCAGTGGAAAATTACCCGCGCCGTTGCTGATCATACGATGTTGTTCGTTGTCGTTCGCCTCTCAGGTAGACCTCTTCCATTAGGGACAGTGGTCATCCGCTGAAGCACAACGGCACGGCGACGTTTCTGTACGGGTTGCAATCCAGACCTGCATTTCGTACCTTTACGTCCGAAAACTTTGGCTGCTCAGTACGAGCGGCCTATAATGTACTGACTGACATTTAGGAATCACATCATTTCACGAGGGAGTCTCGGACATGCACCAACCTCTTCACCTTTTCGATCGGATACGAATCGTCGCTCTCGGGATGATGCTCGTGGTCGGTCTTTTTGCTGTGAATCAACCTACCGCAAATGCGCAGTGCGTCTACGGGTGGGGTAGTCTTACCATTACGGCTCCTACGGCAGGATCCACGTGGCAGCAGAACACGACTCTGACCATTCGCTGGAATCAGGGGTACTACATAGCCGGTAACTACTCAATGACGTACCGCCTCGATTACTCGTCGAACAACGGAACAACCTGGAACCTGATCGCGGCGAATGTGGACGGGTATTCGACAAGTTACAACTGGCTCATTCCCACGACCGTTACGCCAACGACAACGTATCGAGTTCGTGTTTCCGAAGTGCCCGACTACTACAACTTCGGATGTGCATTCCAGTACCCCGGAGTTTCGGGAACATTTACCGTCATTAAAGGCTGTAATGTTCCTGCGATCCGCACTCAGCCTCAGAGCCAGACCGTGTGTACCGGTCAGTCAGCTACGATGAGCGTATCGACCGACATGGTCACGGGCACGTATGAGTGGTTCCGTGACGGTGTTTCACTTGGTGTGACTCGTTCTCCGTCATACACCATCGCATCGGTGACCCTTGCAAGTGCCGGGCTATACTCCGTGCTGCTGCGTGATGATTGTGACCCGGCGAACAAGTTCGCTCAATCTGCCACGGCTCGACTCACGGTCATTGAGGCACCTGCGGTGACCTCTAACCTTCCAGCTACGAGGGTGATTTGCGAAAGTTCCAATGACACGCTGCGTATTCGTGCTGTTGGCGCTAACCGGCGTTTCCAGTGGTTCAAGGATAACGTTGCCATCGCCGGAGCTACGGATTCGAACTATGTCATTAACAACGCACAGGCTGCCACAACTGGAAAGTACTATTGCGTTGTGTCCGGTACCTGTAACCCACCTGCAACAAGTGCAACATGCGATCTGACGGTTGCCGCAAAGCCCCGTATCACGCGTGAGCCTATCGCCGTTACAGCCTGTCCGGGCAGTAGCGGAAATACGCTCAGTGTGCAGGCCACGGGTCTCAACCTGGCGTATCAGTGGTATCAGGACGGCAAACTCATTAACGGTGCCACGAGCTCAACGCTCACGTTCAATAACTACGACTATTCGATGAATGGTCAGTACTACTGCATGGTTCGTTCCGACATCCCGAATCCAAACAACTGTGTCATTTCAGCTCAGTCGAGAACAGTTCGTGTTTCGGGGTATCGCAATCCTATCATGGTTACGCAGCCGAAGAGTGCAACGGCGTGTGTTGCTGGCAATACGACGATTGTGTCCGAGTTCACGGGCACGGGGCTGAGTTATCAGTGGTTCAAGGACGGACAAGCCATCGCCAACGCGATCTCCAATACACTTGTTCTGACGTCCATCAAGCCAAGTGACGCCGGACGCTACGTCGTCGTTGCCACGGGCACGTGCGATCTTCGCACGGTCAGCGATACGGTGAGCCTGACGGTTGCTACCCGGCCAAGCGTCACTACGCAGCCGCTTGGTGACACGCTTGAGACCGGCGAGCGTCTTGTTCTATCGATTGTCGCGACGGAAGCCGGAACAGTCCAGTGGTTCCGCAACGACGTCGCGATCAAGGACGCGAACACCACGACGTATTCTGTATCAAATGTTAAGAAGTCAGACGCCGGATTCTACACGGCTCGCGTCACCAACTCGTGCGGTGCTGTCGTCTCAGCTGCTGCCAAGGTAGTTGTCAATGATCCGATCGTTCCGCGTCCAGCCATGGAGCTGTCTCAGACGACGGTTGAATTCGGAGAGATCCCACAGGGCTACAACAAGACTGTCAATGTTGGCGCACTCATCAAGAACGTCGGCAATGCTCCTCTGACGATCACGGCTCTGAATGTTGCCCCATCGGACTTCACGATCAGCAACGTTCCTGCGGTTCCTTTCGATATCGCGCCCGGTGCTGATCAGTCGGTGACGTTTGTTGCGTCACCGTCGCGTCTGGGCTCAGTGAACGGAACGCTGACCGTTCGCTCCAACGCTACGACAAATCCGCAGGCAACGGTGGCGCTGACGGCCAAGTATGTGCTCCGGTATACTGCTCCGGCATCACAGGACTTTGGTGTGACCGAAACCGGTAAGACCGTTGAAAAGTGCATGACGATCACCAATTCGTCGGCACAGGAGATTACGATCGACCAGGCTTCGTTCCTCGGAGCCAATGCCAGCGACTTCAGCATCGTAACGACTCTTCCGCTGACCATCGCCGCTGGTGCAAGTGCGGAAGTCTGCGTAAAGTTTGCACCTGCCACTGTTGGCAAGCGCAGTGCTCAACTATCGCTGCGTTCGGCCAACGGCGGAAACTCAACGGTCGACCTGAGCGGAACTGCTGAAACACCGGGCGGTGTGATCGACGCTACGGAGGCTGGCATTATGGCCTTCCCGAACCCTGCTTCCGATGTTGTTGAGCTGCGCTTTGGTAAGTCCATGCCTGCCTTCAGCGTTGCCGTTGTGAACTCCACGGGCCGCACGGTAATGACGACGGCTTCCGACGGTCTTGAGGCCGGTGCCTCCCTGCGTCTCAATCTCGCCAGCGATGTTGCATCCGGCTCGTACACGCTTGTTGTTCGCTTCGGCGAATATGTGGCCAGCATGCCGCTGACGGTCGTCCGCTAATTCAAGTAGTCTCCGACGATCAAAGGCCGTCCCGGTTTTCCGGGGCGGCCTTTTTCAGTTGTCGCTATCTGAAATGGGGGGATAACTTTGAGAAAGTACAGAGTAGAAGATTGTATTCATGATTTTGTTATCGTTGCTATGTTAAAGTTTGAAAGTATGCGGTGTAGCCGCTCCTTTCCAGCATGGCAACTTCAATCATCTCTTCAACCACAGGGACGATCTATGATTTCACGACTACGCCGTTTTCTCCTGACAGCCTTGCTTATTGTCTGCAGCGCTGGAGCTGCGCTTTCGCAGGTTGACATTCGAATCAACACCACCAATGGTTCATACCCGTCGGAGATGGGCTGGCAGATCATCAACGCCTCGACCAATGCTGTTGTGTACTGCTGGCGTCCGTATTCGGGGACATTGCCAAACAACGTGACGGTCAATGTGCCGGCAGCCACCTACATCTTACGTGCATTCGATGCGTTCGGTGATACGTGGAACTCTGGTACGGTGACAATCACGGCTGTTGCTGCCGGTACGACACTTTTTTCCGGCTCGTACAATGGCCGGGAGAGGCAGACGAATACGTGCCCGGGGCCAACGGTACCGATAAATGCAGCGAATCAGGACATTGCAAGATTCACGGTGACGGTGCCATGTATCGGACCAACGATCACCGCACAGCCCCCTCTGTCGCTTTCTGCCTGCACGGGCACGCAGCTGACGATCAACGTCTCTAGCACCCTGACGAACGGTACGTGGGAATGGTTCCGTGACACGGTTTCGCTTGGTGTTCAGTCAACATCGACGCTTGTCGTTCCGAACGCAACTCTTGCCTCGGCTGGTGTGTATCGTTGTGTTATGCGTGACAACTGCAATCCTCTGACGGCAGTCACTACATCCGGCTCATGCCGAGTTTCGATGATCGCCGCGCCTCAGATCACAGTGAACCCGTCGGCGGCACGTACTGTCTGTGAGAACTCCAACGATACTCTTCGCGTGCGTGCAACCGGTGCCGGCCTGCGATTCCAATGGTTCAAGGATGGATCGGCCATTGCCGGTGCGACGGACTCAAATTACGTCGTCATCAATGCACAGGCGCCAGCAAATGGCCAGTACTGGTGTGTTGTCACGGGAACGTGCTTGCCGAGCGTCACCAGCACACAGACCACGCTCACGGTAGCCGCTAAGCCCCGTATCACGACTGAGCCAACAGGTATTGACGTTTGTCCCGGAAGCAACAACACGATCTCCGTGTCAGCAACGGGTACAAATCTTGTGTATCAGTGGTTCAAGGATGGGAAGGCCATTGCCGGTCAGACGGCCCCGTCAATCTCCTTCAACAACTACGACTATTCGATGAACGGACAGTACTACTGCCTCGTCCGTTCAGAGATCCCAAACCCGAATAACTGCAATGTGTCGGTTCAGTCGCGCACTGTTCGTGTTTCCGGTTTCCGCGCTCCCGTTGTGGCGACGCAGCCAAAGAGCGTCGATGCCTGTGCGGGCACAAACACAACACTTGTGGCAACGTTCAACGGTACGGGCATGTCGTATCAGTGGTTCAAAGACGGACAGGCCATTGACGGACAGACTGCCAACGCTATCGTCATCAGTGCCACAAAGCCATCTGACGCTGGCCGCTACACGGTTCGTGCAACCGGAACCTGCGGGCTATTTGCCAACAGCGATACGGCCGTCGTGACGGTGCTGAGCCGCCCAACGGTCACCAAGCAGCCAGAAGCCGCTACGCTCACATCCGGTGATCGCCTTTCTTTGAGCATCGAGGCCACAGACGTCCGGACGGTCCAGTGGTTCAAGAACGAAGTGGCGATCAAGGACGCGAATAC
>DNLG01000156.1:36139-40316 GCA_003488525.1 Bacteroidota bacterium
GCACGTGTTACCAATGGCTGTGGTGGCGTTGTTTCGGCAATTGCGAAGGTCGTCGTCAACGACCCCGTCGTTCCACGTCCAGCTATTGAGCTGTCGCAGACATCGGTAGAATTCGGAGAGATCCCACAGGGATACAACAAGACGGTCAACGTCTCTGCGATGATCAAGAATACGGGTAATGCCCCGCTGACGATCACGGCGCTGAACATTGCCCCTTCTGAATTCTCCGTGAGCAATGCGCCGGCAGTTCCATTCGAAATTGCTCCTGGCGGCGATCAGTCGCTGACGCTCGTCGCAACGCCGACACGTATTGGCGCACTGAACGGTACGCTGACGATCAGCTCGAATGCCACGCAGACGCCTCAGGTCACGGTTGCCCTCTCCGCCGCCTATGTTCAGCGGTACACCGCTGCCGCGTCGCAAGATTTCGGTGTGACGGAGACAGGCAAGTCGGTTGAGAAGTGTATTACGCTGACGAATTCATCAGCCCAGGCTGTTACCATCGATCAGGCTTCGGTGCTCGGCGCAAATGCCAGCGACTTCAGTGTGGTCACGACCCTTCCGCTGACGATCGCTGCCGGCGCAACGGCCGATGTTTGTGTGAAGTTCGCTCCTGCTACCGTGGGCAATCGCAGCGCTCAGCTGGCACTTCGCTCTGCCAACGGCGGTAACACAACGGTCAACCTCAGCGGCACGGCCGAAACACCGGGCGGTGTAGTTGACGCAGCAGAATACGGTCTGACGGTCGGTCCAAACCCTGCACGTGAGTCGGTCGAAATCCGCTTCGGACGCTCTACGGCATCCATGCAGATCAGCCTGGTTGACGCATCTGGCAGCACGGTTGGCACGATGTCACACGATGCGGTCGATGCAGGCGCTTCGGTCCGCATGATGCTCGGCAACGTTGCAAGCGGTAGTTACATGCTGACGGTTCGCACAGGCACAGACGTGATCGTCGTGCCAGTGAGCATCGTCAAGTAATCCGCACTACACTAGACATCACAAGGGGCGTTGTCGCGCAAGGCGATAACGCCCCTTTTCCTTTTATCATCGGGGATAGGCAATGAGAGGGATTCTGTGCGCCATGATCGCTGTGGCGATTGTTTGCCTGTTCGCGCAAGGCACGCTTCATGCTCAGCTGCGTCCATCGCGGACATGGGAGTCGACGCCCGTACGTGCGAGGCAATCCGGAGTAATGCCCAGTCTGCTGGGAGGGGGCGAGTTCCAACGCTCCTGGGGCTCAGCCCTTGGCGAGCAGGCCTGGCAGTTCCGCACGCATGTTCAGGCAGAGCCGTATCGGTTTACGGACTCTACACATTCGACGCAGTGGACGACAACGATTGAGGCCCATCAGGAAATGACGGCCAATCCCTTCAACGATATCAGCTTCAACCCACGCACCATGCGCTGGGAGGAGTACTTCTGGCTGCACATGCTGGCGAACGACTATTCGGTTCGCATCGGATTCGTCCACCGCTGCAAGCACGACATCGATAATCTTTCCGGGGCCGACGAGTTCAATCCGATCAGCCCCCTGCAGGCCGAGCAGCGAACGGTCATCCTTACCGGACCCACAGTGGCGGCATCGCTCGCACCGAAAAAAACGATCTTCGGCATGTTCAGTGCATCCGGGGGCGTCGAATGGTTCCTGAACTCGTCGGACAATCGACGTCCAGCCTCCGACGTGGCTTCCTGGAGGTTCATGCAGGGGGCGGCGTGGATCCGCGCGCAGAACATCACACGCATCACTCCCGGCGTATCCCTGCTGGCAACGGCCGCTGCTTCGGTCCCATGGTATTCGGCACGTCCGGGAGCAAGCTCCGACGTGCCGTATGATGCACGTGCGGAGCTTGCTCTCTCGCTCAATGGAGCCACATCTCGCATCGACATTGCGATCGTGACCGAGCGAATATTCGATGAACTGGCCTGGACGATGCCTGCCACCTCATCCTATGTCGGACTGTGCGTGAGATTCATGCCGCAGCTCTCGGCTACGGAATGATGTCGATCACGACCGTGCGGTTGTACATGCGTCCTTCGGGCGTGTCATTTTCAAAAAGCGGCTCGTCTTCCCCAACGGCGTTGGAGGTGAACTTGACGTTTCGGACGCCACGGGCGCTGAGCTCCTGTTTCATCATCTCCATCACCTGGTCGGCGCGTTTCATCGAAAGCTCCAGGTTTGCCTTGCCGATCTCGTCGGTATGTCCATAGATGTTCACTCGCGAACCGTTGCGGACCGCAGGGATGACATCTGTGAGAAGAAAGTTCTTCGACCGAGCCACGGGATCTTCTTCATTGAATTCAAAGTTCAGTCGGTGACGCAGCGAGGTGCTCTCCTGATCCGTGCGCACAAGCGTCAGCTGTTCGGACTCTGTGCGCGTCTGACCATCACGCGTGGTGGCGTTGACCGATAGCGTGAACTTGCCCGACCGCTGATTCGGTTGTAGCAGACCCGTCGGGTCGAGGTAGGCCGTAGCCTGCGTAAATGGTCCAAACGAGCGGCTCGTACCATTGCCTTCAATGCGTGCACCCCAGCTGGAGAGGTTCGGCACGGCCGACAGGTCCACCAGCATCTGGTGCTCCATTTCTGCCGGACGCACGGAGGTGACCATGACGCGAGCTCCGAGCCGATCCGGCTGCATGGCGCGAAACTGCACACGCCGGTTCTCATCGGCCAATCGTGCAGAGCTGCTGCGCGCGGTGCCCGAGCGAGGCTCCGGATCACCCGTGGTGATCTTGAGTTGTTCGGGACGCACACCCCACACGTCAACGAGATACTTCTGCACGCTTTCAGCCATGGCACGGGCGCTACGGCCATCTGGATCTGACGCATACAACTCGACACTTGCCCCGGGATTCGATGTCAGGCGCCATCCCATGTAGTTCAGGATGTTGTAGTAGACATTGCGCTGTACCTTCGGACGTTGTTCGACATCACTCACGTCGATCGGCGTGGTCGAGGCGGTGTTGGCAAAGCCCCTTGCCTGATCCCTCGTGAGTTTCACATACCGGTCGGGGATGTCGGCCGACCCGCGATCGAAGAAGACATAGGGGCGAAGCGGGAAGTCGGCACGCTCAATGCGCTTTGCATAGACCCCTTCTCGTGGCTCTGTGGCGCGAAACAGCTTGCCCGGCATGGGTGCCGGCGTTGGTGTTGGTGTTGGGCTGTAGGGGGCTTCTGCAGCAGGCATGACGGCTGGCGCTGACCCGAAGGCCAGCGAGACACCTCCTCGGATGGATACGGTACTCATGCCATCGTTGAATGCATTCTGATCGGCGAAGTTCGTTCCGCGCTGACCGACCATGTAGGAGGCTTCGACAAAGGGTGTGAGGATCCATTGCGTTGATGCCGCCGGGTCGGACAGAAAGATGTCGTACCCCGCGCCGGCAAAACCGGAGGCTGTGAGCGCATGCTTTACCGTGCCGGTTCGGGCAACATCCAGGTCCTTCTGTTCGGTACTCTCCTCGGGGGTGTAGTCAAACTTCTGCTGGATCGAAGCACCGAGGCCAACCCCTGTTGTCAGGTGCAGATTGTCGCCAAGATAGAACTTCAGATGCGGCTCAAAGGCAACGTAGCTCATGGTAAACCGGTAGTCGTCGCTATAGTAGGTGGCTGCCTCGGCCGACTGTACGCCATCGCCCTTGCGATAGGACTCATCAGTTGCCAGCAGGCTGCGGTTGTCGTACATCGCGCGCATGCCGAAGTGCAGCGCATCGGTAATGGCTGTCTGAAAGCTCAGTCCACCGTACAGTCCGCCGCCCTGACCGTCGTTGTAGACCTTCGAGCCGAACTGTCCGCCGGGTCGCTTAGGGTCGTTTACCCACTGAGCCCAGCCAATGCCGGCCATGTTGAAGTTGCCCCCTAAGAGCGCTCCCCAGCGCGTCGAGACAACCGGCTGCAGTTGCGCCAAAACATCACTCAGCGTCATGACGATCATGACGACAAGAACAATCAGACGAATTTTCCCATGCATGGTGGTGACTCCAGACGGTGAACAATGTGTGACGTCTGCACATTCACAGGCGGACGCTGTACAATGCTACCGAGTCATCAACGCTGCGTTTATGACGTTTGACAGGAAAGGAGAAATGTAGGGGCGAGACGCAGTCTCGCCCCGTCCGGGCCTTGGCCCCGGGATAGAGCGATGTGCGCAGTGGTGCAGAATGGTAAAAAAAA
>DNLG01000156.1:40490-44275 GCA_003488525.1 Bacteroidota bacterium
GAAGTCAGTCGGTCGTTATCCTATACTTTGCAGGTGCGTAGGATACGACGACTGATTACCGGACGATGACCAATCGGCCGGCCGTGCCATTCTCACGGACCACCGTGTAGATGCCTGGTGCGAGTGTTGTGACATTTACGGTCTGTGCATCGGTGCGTAGGACGCGGTTGCCGCGCTGATCGAAGAGGGTGACGATTTCTCCCGGCAGAGTGTTACCGAAGGTTACGTTGTCGGACGCTGGGTTCGGGGATACCACAACGGCGGGAGATGCAGACTCTTCGTCAACCGATGTTGGCGACATCATGACCGTGACCGATGAGGCCACTGGCTGTCCGCGACGGTTGTAGCTATCACTCATCACGCTGACGCGCATGCCTGATGAAAGCTCCGAGACGCTCACCGGTGCATTGTTGGTGGTCAGCATGCTTGTGTTGTTCGTCAGTGCAAAGCTCATCTCGCCGGCAGCATTTTCGATCGTCAGCTCTCCACTCGATGAGCTCGTGACCATACCGACCATTTGCTTTGCGCCGTCTGCCTCGGATGAGGCGCATGCCGATCCGGCCATGATCCGGTAGAGTAGCTTGCTAGCGTCATCATACCACGTGCAAACTGAGTCGCCCAAGCGCAGAGTTGACCAGTCCGTTGGCATCGTATACGAGTCATAGACGACCGTATATGACGAGCGCTGGAGTTCGACGCGGCCCGAAGACCCCTGGAGTGTCAGCGACGAGTCGCGTACCTCGGTGATAATTCCGCCTTCATTGACGATCACGGGACATCCCACAAAGAACGTTGCCCACTGGATGCTTGGCGGTGTTGTTGAGTTGAGGACCACACCGGTAACGGTCGTTCCAACCAAACTGGCCGAGATGGCAATCGACTCGCCATTGCAGTCATTGAGCTTGCTGTTGGCGTCGATCGCAAGCGAGCGGGTGCTTCCGTCGGCATCAGTTACCGTGATGAAGCCCGCGGTTGCACTGAGCACCGTACCGGCGAAACTGCTGACATCGCAGGGCGACTGCACGATCACCATGTCGGCGATGCGTTGTGAGCCGGATGTGCGGTAGTAGGCTACTACGTCGCTACCGACCTGCAGTCGATCAATGCCAAGGGGCAGATTGAGACAATCCAGCACGGCGCTTGCAGCGTCGAAGGAGAGCTCACGGCTGCCTTCTGTGCGGTCTTCAGACGAGACGCCGTTGATGGTCACCGCGGTTTGACTCACGGCGCTGATCTTGCCACCGATGCTGAACGCGAATGGACAGTCGTTCTTGATTTGGATCTTCAGAACCGAGTTGCCCGAAGCTTCCGGTATGATGAAGGCATCGACGCTTGTGCCGACGACAAGGGCGTCGCTTGTGATCTCACGCGAATAGCAATCGTAGATGGCTGTTGCGTCGGTCATCGCAGCAACGTAGGTCTGTCCATTTGCGGTGATGGTGATCGACCGACCGTCAACGCTGGTGATTGTTCCCGTAGCAGTGAAAGGGCAGTTCCGCAGAAGCTGAGCGTACTGAAGAAAGTCGCCCTGACGCGGTATTGATAGGTAGACTACGCTCATGCGCTCACCGCTGCGGACATCTGACACGCTGACGACCTCGCCAGAGCAGGTATAGATGAACTGCACGGAGTCCATGTAGGGTCGTCCAACACGCTCGGAAAGAACCAGACGCAGCGGGTCGGGCTTGCCGTCAACGTTCAGGCTCAGAACCGAATCGATGTACGAAACGAAAGCCCCTTCCACATGGAACGTTTCGCCGCAGTCATCCTGCGACGTCACGTAGAGTGCACGCAGGTTGTCCTTGGCGCCTACGGCACTAACAATGACAGGGGTTCCCTTGATGAAGTCTGAAGACACACGCACGGCGCCATAGCACGTCGAAAATGTTGTCGTCGAGGTCGTCTTCACTTGCACCGATGTCGTACCTGTGCCGCTGGCATCGCGCGCATCAAGGGTGATTGTGCCCGACTCCGAACCAGTGATGACGCCGGAGAACGCCCATGATGGCTCGCAGCCGTAGAACTTTACGTAGTTGGCTACGTTACCACCGGCTTTGCGTTCAGCTACATAGATCAGAAGCTGCGTGCCGGCCACGACTTCATCGAGCGAACATCCATCGATCTGTGTTGTTGCGTTCACAGTGAAAACCTCTTGAGCAACAACACCCGAGGCATCTGCGCCATCTACGGTTAGCTCCGTGGCGGTTGCCTTGACAAGGTTGCCGTAGATAACGCGGTACGCGTCGTTTGTATCAACCTGTGCCCAGGCCTGCGCGCTGATCATCAGCGCAGCCAGTGCGATCATCAGCCGGACGATCCTGTTCATAAACCTACTCCAAAGTGTGGTGAATGTCTGCAGCGTGTCCAATCCTGTGCAGAGAAGGGGGCGTTACCACTGCCGTTACAGACAGAACACCCACAGACCGGACAATTGTCACAAGTACTTCGTTCCGCCTCACGGCAGCAGGGTCAAGCAGGTAAACACCGCTCGCCCCTTGCCAGATCCCTTCCCATGCCCTATATTCGCATCCCCATCGCGGGGTGGAGCAATTGGTAGCTCGTCGGGCTCATAACCCGAAGGTTGTAGGTTCAAGTCCTGCCCCCGCTACTTCTAGAAAACGTTAAGCCCTTGTGACTCAAGCAGTTACAAGGGCTTAACACTTTTTGGCTCACTATTTGGCTAGCTTTTTGGCTCTGCTTGTTACGATTTGGGCGACTGCGCTTGTTACGATTTGGGCGACCACATAGGGTCGCCCCTACGGGGATACCTCTGACGTGGGGTGTCCGCGATGAAAATCACGAAATGGAAATGGTCAGGCATGTGTTGTTCGGCCCCAGTTAACAACATCCCGAGTCGGGTGAGCATGAGGCAGGGGGCTTTTCACCATAGACGGTGATGCTGTAGATGCCTTTACCGGCGGTATCGTTCGACTGCATTTCCTGGATCTCGGTGGGCGTTAGGTACGAGGAGAGGATTTCGGCGGGAAGACTGACCTGACGCTTCTTCTGGACCGTGACATTTGTGAACCCAACCTGATGCAGAAGAGCCAGGTAGGTGTCGAGCTGAATGGCCCCGGAGACGCATCCGGCGTACATCTCCGCATCGTTTCGGAGTCCTGCCGGAAGCTCGCCCTGAAGCACCACATCGCTGACGCTGAAGTGGCCACCCGGCTTGAGAATGCGGTGCATTTCGTGAAAAGCACGTGCCTTATCTGGCACCAGATTAAGCACGCAGTTGCTGATCACCACGTCGGCGCGATTAGCCGCCATTGGAATGTTCTCGACGTCGCCAAGGCGAAACTCAACGTTGTTGAATCCCAACGCGTCGGCATTGATGCGGGCCTTGTCGATCATCTCCGGCGTCATATCGATGCCGATAACCTTTCCCTCGGAGCCCGTGATGGCACGCGCAACAAAGGCATCGTTTCCGGCACCCGATCCGAGGTCGACCACGAGGTCGCCTTCGCGGATTTGGGCGAACTCGGTCGGCACGCCACAGCCAAGACCCAGGTCGGCGTCGGCAACGTATCCCTTCATCTTCGAGTAATCCTCGGCGAAGATGGTGTAGTCCACCGTGGAGCACCCTCCGACACCACAGCATGATGCCGCGTTCTGTTCTTTTGACTGACCGGCAATACCGGCATACGCCGTGCGAACGACGTCTTTGATATCTGGGGTGGTGTTCATGGTGCAGGTACTTTCTGTGTTGCAGGTCATTGGAAGATAGGCAGTAGCATACGTCTGACGAATTCGTGTGACCATCATTGGTCATCGGTCATCGGTCA
>DNLG01000156.1:44492-50537 GCA_003488525.1 Bacteroidota bacterium
GTCATCGGTCATCCGTCACTGTGCATAACTCGCCCCCTGCTATCTCTTTGCGAGGTCTAAATTTGCGATGATTCAACGGAGAAAATTCTTGAGATGAAAATCTCGCATCGGTGGTTGCAGGATTTTGTTGCCTTGCCGGCCTCTGAGTGGACGCCGCAGAGGGTACAGAAGGTGTTGACGGACCTTGGCCTGGAGGTTGAGGACATTGTTGATATGTCCTCGGTACTGCAAGGGTTTGTCGTAGGAAGGGTGCTCGACAAGCAGCCGCATCCGAAGGCCGACAAGCTTTCGGTCTGTACGGTAGACGTCGGGCAGGCCGAACCGAAGACCATTGTCTGCGGCGCGCCGAACGTGGCGGCCGGGCAGACGGTGCCTGTGGCACTCGTCGGGGCAGTTGTGCCGTCGGCCGGATTTGCCATCGAGGAGCGGCCGCTGCGAGGGGTGACCTCGCAGGGGATGATCTGCTCGCAGTCAGAGCTCGGGCTGGGAGAAGACCACGACGGTATCTGGGTGCTTGATCTTGATGTTGCATCCGGAACGCCCCTTGCCAAGGCGCTTGGCATTGACGATGTGATCTACGATGTGGCCATCACGCCGAATAGGGCCGACTGTCTTTCACATCTGGGAATTGCCCGTGACCTTGCGGCCTACATGCGAGGTGCGGTCAGTCTTGCCGACGTCTCGGTGCTGAAGGTGCATGTCGATGCTCAGCCAGAGGTGAAGATCGAGATCCGTGATGCTGATCTGTGCCGTCGTTTCATGGCCCGACGTATCGACGGAGTGCGCGTGGTTGAGTCGCCCACATGGCTGAAAGACCGCCTTACGGCCCTCGGGCTTCGTCCGCGCAACGTTATCGTTGACGTGACCAACTACGTGATGCACGAATGCGGTCAGCCGCTGCACGCGTATGATGCCCGCACGATCACCGACGCAACGTTCGTGGTCCAAACGGCGGCGCAAGCTGACGTGAAGCAATACACCACGCTCGACGGAAAGCTTCGTCAGCTCGACGGATCGATGCTGCTCATTTGTGATGCACGCGGCCCCGTCGGCATTGCCGGCGTCATGGGAGGTCAGCATTCGGAGATCACCGACGACACCACCAGCGTTCTGCTTGAGTCGGCCTGGTTCGCCCCCTCATCCATCCGTCGCACGGCCAAGATCCTTGGCCTGAGCACGGATGCTTCCTACCGCTTTGAGCGGGGAGTGGATATCGATGGCGTGGAATGGGCCCTCGACCGGGCAACGCAGCTGATTCTTGAACTGTCAGGGGGCGAGGCACTCAACCGCGTCGATGTCTATCCAGCGCCGCTGATGCCGGCTTCGTTCCGCGTGCGCTTCGAAAGAATGCGATCGATCGTGGGCATTGATGTTTCGGACGACTACATCGTCGAAGTGTGCCGTGCCGTCGGGTGTGCCGTCGACGCCGTCAGTAATGGCTCTTGTTTGGTCACGGCGCCGTCGTGGCGGATGGACATCACGGCCGAGATCGATATTGCCGAGGAAGTCATGCGTCTCTATGGCATCGACAACGTTCCGTCGGCCGAGCGGGCACACATCGCTATCGGTGCCTCGGCGCTGCCGGCAGACCTTCGGAGTGGTGGACCGCATGGACATGCCCAGCGCGTGCGTGTGCGCACGATGCTCACATCACGGGGGTACACCGACTGCGTTACGAACGTTCTCGGGTCGCCCGAAGACCAGAACGGTGCCGACGGTGTAACGCTGGCCAACGCGCTTGGACGTGAGTTCTCCGTCATGCGCACGTCACTCATCCCGTCGCTTCTTCGCGTTGCCTCTCGCAACCTGCGTCATGGGGCCAACGGAGTGCGTCTCATGGAGATCGGTTCGGTCTTCTGCCGCGATGCGGGCGGCCAGTTCGGCGTTCGCCAGCAGGAGCTGCTGACGCTCCTGGTGGCCGGAGAACAGGCGGCGCATTGGAGTGAGAGGGGGCGAGCACTCGACCTCTACGATCTGGTTGCCGATGTGCAGTCACTCTCGGCGGATATCGTTGTGCGTCCGTCCTCAGAAATTGTCCCGATGTTCACCGTCAACACGCTCGTCTGTGAATGTGCCGGACGAGGCATCGGATACATCGGTCAGGTCGATCCTGCCCTGGCGTCGAGTTCCGACCTTCAGGCGTCGGCCGTAGCTGCGGTGATCGATCTGCGTGCCATCACACAGTCCGCGCGGCGCTACGTGCCCGTATCGGCGTTCCCGGTTGTGGAGCGTGATCTTGCCCTGGTGGTAGCCGAAGAGCTTGTTTCCGGCGAGCTCATCGCTGCGGCCTTGAGAGTTGGGGGGCCGCACATCCGCACCGCTGAAGTGTTTGACGTGTATCGCGATAAGCTTCTGGGGCCAACTCGCAAGTCGCTGGCCATGCGGATGACATTTGGGGCGGCCGATCGCACGCTGGTGGATGCCGATGTTGATGCGGCCATCACGGCGATCACTGCCGAGGTTAATGCGCGATTCGGTGCCGTTCTCCGAGGTCACGAAGCGCCCCTTGCTGCGAACGAAAGCAATGAACCCTCTTCTGCAGGAGTAGCATCATGAGCAGTCTCTTTCAAGCTGAGCCCGAACCCGAGTTCCAGCAACAGGCCGACTCGGCATCGGAAAACCCCGCGCCGGTGGTGACATCTGCGACGGCGTCGGCCGAGGTTGAACTTGCGCTTCGGAAGTTCTGGGACGTGGTGCGTGCCTCGGCCGAGACGATCGTTACACTGCGCCAGGAAGTGGCGCAGCTCAAAGCTCAGAAGCCCGCCCTGGTGGAGGTCGAGTCGGCCGAAAGTCGTGCTCGCATCCAGGAACTTCAGACGGCTCTTGCCCAGGTGCAGGGGGATCTTTCGGTATCGCAGTCGGCACTTGCCGACTCGCAAGAGATGAGTCAGCTGCTCGAGGCCGACGTGGCCAATTCCATGCGACGTGTTGCCGAGCTTGAGGCGGCGCTCGAAGAAGGACGCATCGCGCAACTGCAGATGCGTAGCGAGGTCAGCCAGACGATGCAGGACCTGGAGGTGCATCTGGCAACAGCCAATCACCAGAGGTCTCTGCTTGAACAGGATCTTGCCGGCATGAGCCTTCGGGTGGCAGAGCTTGAGGCACGGCTTGATGAGAAGAGCGACCAGCTGACGGGCGCAACGGAGATGTCGGTGAAATTCGACATCCTGCAGCGCGAGAGGGAAGAACTCGAGCAGCGTGTCGAGCGACTTCAGCAGCGTGCCGCCGACCTTGAGGGGCTGGTCAACGAGAAGAACCTCCGCAATGAAGAGCTCGGCTCTGAGCTGTCCCGAGCCCGTCAGGAAGTCGTCGAGTTTGAACTGCAGCTCAGTGCCCGCCAGACTGAAGTGCAGGAACTGCAGCAAACGCTGGCTGAGATCACCGAGCGGCTGCAGGCAATGGAAAGCGAAGCCGTGCGAGCTCTTGATGCAGGTGCCACGGCAGATATTGAGCGGATGTCGGATCAGGTGATCGATCTGCAGGAGCAGCTCGATCGCGCGATGGCCATCGTGGAACTGTATCGAGCGGCCGGACTTCGCCATATCGAAGACCCTGCGCAGCGTGATCAGATGACGCTCTTTGCCATGGCCTATGACGCTCCGGCGCCACCTGCGGAGCCCCCTTCGACGATTGAAACATCACATGCGACGAATGCGGCCGTGGCGGTCACGCCCGAGGAGCTTCTGCTAATGTCTGACCGGCTGGATGAATTGGCCGACAGGGTCGAAGATTTGCTCAGGATTTCCTAAATTCCAGCTCGGAAACCGAAATTTTTTCAATCCGACACCCCATGTCGAAAGCGATCCGAGTCACAATAGCAGGTAAAGACCTTACTCTTCGCGGAGATAACGAAGAGAAGATCAAGCAGTCCGTGCGCGAAGTCAACGTCCAGTTTCAAAATCTTCAGCAGACGCTCCGGGAGCAATCTACCCCAACACTCACTGTCCTGACCGCCCTGAACATTGCCGAGAGGTATGTCGAGGCCAATGCGCAGCGTCAGTCCGACGTGAGATACGTCGCCGAAGAACTGGAATCCATGACCCGCTATCTCGAGCGGGCAGCGCAACAACCGCTACTGTGATTCGTCCGCAAGGCCTGGTGCGTCGGTAGGAACGCGTAGCCGCATTCCGCTACAGTTTTCGCACGCTTGAAAAAGAATCATACAAATTTTTTCACTCCAGGGAATCAGTCTCTGACCATCAATGGCAGGCCTCACCCGCGTATGCGGAAATGGTCCGGACGCCAGCGGCGCCGGCACGGTTCGACCGTAACCATTCAGTGGAAGTCAGCGATGGCCAGGATGATACCCACCGTGCGGTACTTTTGGTTCTTTTCCCAACCGAACACAACGGATTCGTTCCGATGTAGTGGGATGCGGCTCCTTTATTTATCTCTGCCGACGGCTCCGTAAGGGGCGTGAGGCAGGCCGCTCAGTGGAGCGGGGAAGGAGTTGTGAACATGATGGACCCAATGATGATGGCCATCATCACCGGGGCGGCCATAGCAGTGGTCGGCTTCCTGGTCAGTTACTTTGCCGGCGCAAAGGTCGCCGCAACAAAGAAAGAAGCCGCTGAGGCGGAAGTCAAGAGCATCCTTCAGGATGCCGAAAAGAAGGCCGAGGCGATCAAGCGCACCAAGATCGACGAGGCTGACGATAAGTTTCGTGAGCTCAAGCGCAAGTATGATTCGGAGCGCGATTCCAAAGAGGCTAAGCTCAAGAATCTCGAGAAGGAATTGCGCAAAAGAGAAGAGGGAATCGAGCAGAAGCTCGAGGTCATCAACAAGAAAGAAAAGACGCTCTCGGGCATGGAGTCCGACGTCAACCGTAAGGCTTCGGCCATCGATGCCAAGACCAAGCAGATTGACGCGCTGTTGGAAGAGCAGAACATCCGTCTTGAGCGCATCACGGGTATGAGCAAGGAAGACGCCAAGAAGTTCCTTGTCGACAACATGGTCAACGATGCCAAGGCCGATGCTGCTCAACTGGTGAAGGATGTGCGTGATGAAGCCAAGCTCAATGCCCGCAAGGAAGCTCAGCGCATTGTGCTCATGGCAATTCAGCGCACAGCGTCTGACCATTGCGTGGAATCGACCGTCTCGGTGATCAACCTTCAGTCTGAAGAGATGAAGGGGCGAATCATCGGTCGTGAAGGGCGCAACATCCGTGCCTTTGAAGCGGCAACAGGCGTCGACCTGATCATCGATGACACACCGGAAGCGGTGGTGATCTCGGGATTTGATCCGTTCCGTCGCGAGGTGGCCCGTGTCTCGCTTGAGCGCCTCATGGGCGACGGGCGTATCCATCCGGCACGTATCGAAGAAGTCGTCGAAAAGGTCCGCAAGGAACTTGAAGAAGAAGTGGTGCGCGTTGGAGAGAATGCCCTGATGGAACTCGGCATTCACAACATCCATCCGGAAATGATACGCTACGTCGGTCGCATGAAGTATCGCTCGTCGTACGGTCAGAACCTTCTGGCGCACTCGATTGAGGTGGGCTTCCTGACGGGGATCATGGCCAACGAGCTCGGACTGGATGTCAACCTTGCCAAACGCGCCGGACTTCTGCATGACATTGGCAAGGTGATCGACCGCGAGCTGGAAGGTCCGCACGCCCTGCTCGGCATGGAGCTCGTAAAGAAGTACAAGGAGCATCCTTTGGTGGTCAACGCCGTCGGTGCTCACCACGACGACATCGAGATGGAGTCTCCGATCGCCGTTCTTGTGCAGTCGGCCGACTCGATCAGTGGCGCCCGTCCGGGTGCTCGCCGCGAGTCACTGGAAAACTACATCAAGCGCCTGCAACAGCTCGAAGAGATCGCTACCTCGTTCGATGGTGTTACCAAGACCTTCGCAATTCAGGCAGGCCGCGAAGTCCGCGTCATCATCGAGCCAGATCGTATTGATGATCTGCGAGCCGATCAGCTGGCAAATGATATCGCCGGCCGCATCGAAACCGAAATGGAATACCCAGGCCAGATCCGCGTCACCGTGGTGCGCGAACGCCGGTCAGTGGCGATTGCGAAGTAGGTTTGAGGTGTGAGGTTT
>DNLG01000156.1:50724-50961 GCA_003488525.1 Bacteroidota bacterium
AGGTTTGAGGTTTGAGGTTTTGGATTCGAGAATAGCCTCGGGCCTTGGCCCTGGGGATTGACGATAAACGAAAAAGAGCTCCTCGCGCGATCGTGCGAGGAGCTCTTGTGTTTTGTAGGCAACTGGGCGAGCACTTGGGCGAGCACCTGGGCGACTGGGCGAGCACCTGGGCGACTGGGCGAGCACCTGGGCGAGCACGTAGGCTCGCCCCTACCCGTAATTCCGTAATTCCGTAAT
>DNLG01000156.1:51109-54865 GCA_003488525.1 Bacteroidota bacterium
TAATTCCGTAATTCCGTAATTACTCTTCGTCTTCCTCTTCCAGCATTGCCATCATGTCGAACCAGAATGCCCCTTCGGTCAGGGCGCGTGGGTCGATGCGGTCGACGGCACGTTCAAAGCGTTCGATGGCATCACCGATTTCGTTCGCATCATCCTGTTCGAGGACTCGCCAGGCTTCGAGGCACTGCAGGAGGTGACCGATGGAGGAGTTGACGAATTGCTGTGCGTAGTAGCCCCATTCGGCATCGAGCAGGACAACGGCGCAGTCGGCGCGCTCATCAAGGCAGAGGACATCACCGTCGTCGGTTTCGCCGATCTTCCAGAATGTCGAGAAGAACTCCTTGCTGGAGGCATCATCGACTTCGTCTTCGGCCAGCTCAACCATGTCGGAGAGTCTGGTAGGGGGCAGCGAAAACGTCAGCTCAGGATCGGCCTTGGCCGGCAGTCCGGCCTTGGTGAGCACGTCCAACGTCTGACGTGGCGCGATGATCTCGCGCACGGAATCGGCATCGCAAGACAGCAGCAAGCCCCCTCCCCAGGAACGAACAAGCACCTGTGCAGCCGGCAGATCGGGGATCTCGACATCCGACGCGATGGCACGCAGGAAGAGGGCCGATGACAGCGTCATGTGGGCAAGGTAGATGGTGTCGATCAGATCAGCATTGGACTCATCCTGGTCTAGGGCGTCGGCAGCTTCATCGCGAATTGCCGCAAGCTCATCGATCTGTTCGTCGGTAAGCGCCGCCAAGTGATCAGGGTTTTCAAGAATGCCGGGAAGGCCGAGGTCGAGCAGTCGTTGGTTCATAGTCAAAAGGGGTGGTGTGAGATCTTGAGCGTGGCAAACATACGCCGTCACGGCGTGCCGGTAACCAGAAGTACCACGCCGAAGACGCTGATCACCGCTCCGATGATGCTGCGCGCGGGGATCGGCTGCCGGTAGACGAGTCGCATGATGGCCATCACGACGAACGGCACGAGGGAGAAGATTGTTTGCGCTACGGCAACATCAAGGCTACGTGCGGCAACCAGCGACATCGTCACGCCGATGATTGGTCCAAAGATTGTGCCTGTGAACATTGCTGTTCTCGCATCGGGATGGGCATAGGCCTCCTTCAGGGGGCGATGGGGTGCCCTTCGCAGAACGTCCACGACGTACGTTGCGCAAAACCCCACGATCATGCGCAGGAACGTGGCATGAAACGGAGTGATCGATGCGTTGGCACCGGTCATGCCCTTTTTGGCCAGCACCAGGCCAGCCCCCTGACAGATAGCTCCACCAATCGCCAGTAGCACGCCCAGGGAATACGAGCCGAAGCCTTCGTTGTGGACCTCTTGGCGTTCCTGCGACGTATTCATCGCATACATGACTCCGGCGATCGAGAGCATGATGCCGATGACGTCCGACCATGATAGCGTCTCACCAAGCATTGCCAGTGCAACCACAGCTGATGCTGCCGGAGCTGTGGTGCCGATGACGCTCTGACGTCGTGCTCCGAGAATGCGTAGCGAGGTGAATCCGAATAGATCGCCGATCGTAAGTCCGATAAACCCGCTCAGACCAAGCCACAGCCACGACTCTGCAGACGTTGTGCCAAGTAGATCCCACGGCCACAGCCCTGACATCGTCGATGCGATGATGAGAGTGACAACGACCGCAACGCCGAGACGCGCGCGATTCAGAAGTCCCGGATCCATGAGTCTTGATGCCTTGAGAAAGGCCAGAGTTCCGATGCTCCACGATAGGAGCGTGCCTGATGCGGCAAGAAGTCCGAGAAACATCGTGAAAGTTACGGCGCTTCGCCCAGGTGTGAGGCGTCACTTCGTAATTCTGTAATTCGGTAACTCCGTAATGAAAAAAGCGCCCATGGGGGCGCTTTTTTCAATTACCTGCTCTTCTTCTTGTGGCGGTTCTTACGAAGCCGCTTCTTGCGTTTGTGCGTGGCCATTTTATGGCGCTTGCGCTTTTTACCGCATGGCATGGTGACCTCTGGATGACGTGAGAAAAATTTTGGATTTCGTTCGTGATTTAGGTTGTCTTCGACAGCTGTTCAAGCGCCAGAGCCGCACGCTGTCCGATAGGGGATTGGGGATCCGCCTGCTGGCAGCGCTTGAACCATGTGACGGCATCTTCCAGGCGCTGCAGTTGCGTGTACATCACAGCGATGTTGAAGAGGGCCGACTGGTTCTTCGGTTCTTTCCTGATGACCCCTTCGAGTTCGCTGATCGCCTGCTCTTGCTGCCCGGTTTGGAAAAGGGCATACGCATAATCGATGCGAACCGTTGATGCCGAAGCATCGATCGAATCAAGAAAGCGCCGATAGAGTCGGGACGCTTTGACAAATTGTCCAAGATCGTAAGCAATGTTCGCCGCCGAGATCACCAGCATGCTGTCAAGAGGTCGCGTTCCAAGGGAATCCTCGATCGTCTTCAGCAGCGACGTCAGCTTCTGCTGACGCGCCGAGGCCTCGTCGCCTTCCTGTCGCTCGGCCGCCCGTGCGAGAGCCTTCTCCCGACCGGCATCAATGTTTTCCGATATGGCCATGCGCGAAAGTGCCCATGAACCGCCACCGACGACAAAGATGATGGAGGCAGCAAGCCCCCAGGCAATCGATGCTCTCATTGCCGTTACGCCGATGGATGAGAGTCCTGAGAGCCCTTCGTACGGAGCTTCTCGTGAACCTTCTCCTGAAACTCCGAGCTGACCTTGAATGCGGGGATGAACCGTTCTTCAAGGGGCACGGGGTCACCGGTGCGGGGATTGCGTGCCATCCGTGGCTTGCGGCTCTTGACGCTAAACACTCCGAAGCCACGCAGCTCGATGCGTTTGCCTTCGGCAAGCGCATCGATGATGCTCAGCAGAAAGCCGTCCACAACGGCCTTGGTCTCGAGCTTGGTCAGACCCGTTTCGCTGGCGATCTTATCGACGATGTCGGCTTTCGTGACGTTCAACGTGGCCTCGTGACGGACAACTCTAAACAATACTCCGAACCGGAAAGCGTGTCAGGAAACCGGGCTGCCGGACCCTTCCTTCGGCGGACGGCAAACATACGAAAGGCCCTTATTCTGCACAACCTTAGCCCCACGCAATGACCCGTCTTCGTATCTTCGCAGTCTGTAAAGCCATGGAGGGAGAGTGAGTTGGTCTGACGAGCTTGTCTCATCGGACATCGAGCACATGCGCCAGGTGCTGCGGGGGAGCCAACGGCTGCCTCGGCACGTTGCTGCCATTATGGACGGCAACGGTCGCTGGGCCGAGTTGAGGTCTATGCCGCGCTTTGAAGGCCACCGTGCCGGCATGGAAAGCGTCCGTTCGGTCGTCAAGGCCTGCTCGCAGGTGGGCGTCCAGTACCTGACGCTTTACGCCTTCTCGATCGAGAACTGGAAGCGCCCCGCTCCGGAGGTTCGTTTTCTGATGTCGCTTCTTGAATCGTACCTGAAGAAGGAACTTGACGAGCTGCACGAGAACAACGTTCGCATCCGGACCATCGGAAAGACCAATGCCCTGCCAAGAGTCGTGGAAAAGGTCCTGCAGAAGGCCATTGAGCGAACGTCCGGCAACGACGGGCTGACACTGACGCTCGCCCTCAGCTATGGGGCTCGATGGGACATCCAGCGGGCCATGCAGGTGATCGCACTGGACGTGCGCCGTGGTAAGCTCTCACCGGAAGACCTGACCGAGTCGACCATCTCGGAGTACCTGCAGACGTCCTACATGCCGGATCCGGACCTGATCATTCGTACTAGTGGTGAGATTCG
>DNLG01000156.1:55129-64121 GCA_003488525.1 Bacteroidota bacterium
GGTAAGACCTCCGCGCAGCTCGGTGCAGCGGCAAAGACCAAACCCTCAACCATGGAGCGCCTGCGCAATGCCCTCAAGTAGCCGGCCGGGAAGTGAGGCCGAACTGCTTGGTCGCATGCTCTGTGTCCTTACGGCAGTTCTGCTGATATGCGCCGCACCCTTGGCACATGGTCAGGGGGCTGCCCAGCCACGCTATCCGATCATTGCCGGGATCTCCGTCGACGGCCTAGTTAGCGGAGCGGACATGCAGACCGTCATCTCCTACTCGGGACTGCGCGTCGGACAGGAGGTACGCCCGGATGACCTCATGACGGCCGTGAAGAATCTCTGGAACCGCCGCACGTTCAAGGACGTCAAGATCGAGCGCGAACGCGAAACGGCGCTCGGAGTGTTTCTTGTCATCCGCGTCAGTCCGATGCCACGTCTGCGCACGGTAACGGTCACCGGCAATGATGAAGTGTCGATCGAAGACATCAACAAGGCGATCGATCGGCGTAACGGAGATATCATCTCTCCCTATGACGAGTACCTTCTTCGCGAGGCCGTGCGAAAGCTGTACGTCAAGGAGGGGTTGCTCTTTGCTCGCATTGAAACGAAGCTCGTTGCGACCGATTCCCTGAACTTCTACGACCTCGAGTTGCTGATCAAGGAAGGTGTTGAGTTCAAGGTCCGCTCGATCGTTGTCGATGGAAATGAACGCTATACCGATGCCGAGATCGCTTCAGCATTCTCCGAAACCAAGACGAAAAGCTGGTATGAGTTCTGGGCCTCAGCGGCCTTTGACCAGTCGAAGTACGATGAAGACAAGCTTAAGCTGGCTTCGTGGTTTCGCGAACGGGGCTTGATGGATGCCGAGATCCTTGACGACACGGTGATCTATGATGAAGCGAACGAAGCGGTCGACATCCGGCTGACGATCAAAGAAGGCAAGCCCGTCTACATCCGCTCGGTAAAGTTCACGGGTAACACCATCTATCCGGAAGCTCTGATGCTGCCGCGCCTGCGTGTCGAGACGGGGGAAGTGTACAACGAGACGAAATTCTTCCAGAATCTGCAGGTCAACGAGGATCAGTCGGACGTCACATCGCTCTATGCCGATAACGGATATCTGGCATGCAGGATGGAGCCGGAGTTTACCCGAGCCACGGACGACAGCATCGACATTATCATCCGTGTAGTCGAAGGTGAGCAGTATACCATCCGCCGCATTGAGATCAGCGGCAATACCAAGACCCGTGACAAGGTCATCCAGCGTGAGCTGTATCTGCGCCCCGGTGACTACTTCAACCGGTCGGCACTGATCCGCAGCGTACGTGGTCTTGGCGTGCTGAACTTCTTTAATCCTGAGGCGCTCAAGCCGAACGTCCAACCGGTGGACAAGACGAAGGTGGACGTTGTTCTTAAGGTCGAGGAACGTTCAACCGATACGTTCAACGCATCGGTCGGTTTTGCCGGCGCATTCGGTCTGACAGGATCGATCGGGATCACGCTGAACAACTTTGACATCAGCGAGCCGTTTTCCGGCGGCGCCGGACAGGTGCTCGGCTTTCAGTGGGATTTTGGACAGGCCTCCCGGCTGCAGACATTCCAGCTCTCGTTCACCGAACCATGGCTGTTTGGTCAGCCAACGTCCATCGGTTTCAACCTCTTCGACACGCAGCAGAACTTCAACTTTGCCATGCGGCGAACCGGCGGACAGATCAATCTCGGCCGACGTTTCCGCTGGCCTGATGATTACTTCCGCGGCGACTGGAGTGTTGCGTTTGAGCGCATTGTATCGAACACCAATACGTTCTTTTCGCGTGAAGGAACGCAGACGGCGCTGACCCTTTCGCAGACGATCTCACGCGTGAGCTTCGACAACATCATCTTCCCCACGGCAGGGTCGAGATTCCTGCTGTCAACGCGTGCTACCGCAGGAGCACTCGGTATCGGATCGACCGATTTCGGCAAGGTCGGTATCACGTTCGACATCGTCAATCCTCTTCTGACGATCGGCGGAAATACTCGAATGGTGCTCTTTCTCGGTTCGGAGTTGGGATACGTCGATGGATTCAGGGCCGACACGACCATACCGCCCGGTGAACTCTACTACATGGGTGGTAACGGGCTGGGCGGGTTTGCCGTAACGCCCCTTCGCGGATATCGCGATAACTCCTTTGCTCCCGTCACCGCCGATGGCAGGCGTCTGCCACCGGGCGGCCGTCTTCAGGCGCGCTTTGTCACGGAGCTTCGTTTCGCTCTGACGCTCAACCCCTTCCCGATCTATTTGCTTAGTTTTGCCGAGGCCGGAAACGTCTGGTCGAGTCTACGAACCGCTGATCCGTTCGGTCTGAAACGCTCCGTTGGCTTCGGTCTGCGAATGCTTCTTCAACCGATCGGTCTGCTCGGATTCGACATCGGATATGGATTTGACGATGACCCGGCAACACCCGGCACGAGGTCGGGCTGGCAGTTCCACTTCCAGTTCGGACGCTGACATTTTTTGTTCACAAACTCAACCATGGATTCATTTCACATGATGTTCCGCACGTTTGTTCTGCTTGCCATTCTGGCTATTGCCACGCCCCTTTCCGCCCAAGGATTCAAGATCGGTGTTGTTAGCGCCGATGTCATCCTGAAAGAGCTACCCGATGCGATCAAGGCGAGCAAGTCTATCGAAGAAGCTGGTCTGAAGATCCGCGACACGCTGCAGATGATGCAGAAGGAGTTTGAAACACGCATCGAAAGTTACCGCAAGCAGGAGGCCATGATGACGGCCGAGGCAAAGCGCAAGGAAGAGGAATCACTTGCTGCATATCGGCAGCGCTTCCTTCAGTACCAGGAAGAAAAGCTCGGCCAAACGGGCGAGATCGCACGTATGCGCGAAGACCTGCTGGCACCGATCCGCGTGAAGGTCAGTGAGGCAATCACCGCCGTCGCTAAGGAAGAAAAGATCAATCTTGTGCTCGATAAGATGGGCGGCATCGTGCTCTACAGCGAAGACAAAGCCGATATCACCTACAAGGTGCTGGATCGGATGAAGCGCGGCAACTGAGTCGCAACGTTACTCTCTACACCGCACACCACCATTGCCAATGATCCGTTGATCCCCTCGTAAATCGGAGAACACTGCCATATGACGAAGCGGATCATGCCTTTTCTGATCGTTGCTACGCTTCTGCTGCCGTCGGTTGTGATGGCACAGAAGATCGCCTACGTTTCCACGGACTTCATTCGTTCGCAGTATGAATCGGCGAAGATGGCCGAGGAGCGCCTGTCGTCCTACGTCGATGAGTGGAAGTCGGACATGGCGCAGAAACAGCGCGATATCGATGAGCTCGAAGTTGAGATTCGTAAGAATCGTCTGATCTGGTCCGAGCAGGAGCGGCTTGCCAAAGAGAAGGAGATCGACGAGAAACGACGCGAGCGTGATCAGTTCGCGCGCATGAAGTTTGAGCCAGGGGGCGAGTACGACCAGAACGCCGAGGAGCTCATGCAGGCGATCTGGAAGAAGATCTACACGGCTATCCAGAAAGTGGCCGCTACGGACGGCTATGACATTGTCTGGGACAAGAGCGTTCAGCCCCTTGTCTACGTCAACGCCAAATACGACATCACCGCCAAGGTGATGAAGGAACTGGGAATCGACGCCGGAGACCTGGAGGCCAAGCAGAAAGAGGCCATCGAGGGAGACCCACGAAACAAGCGGATTGAAGAGCCCCGGAAAAAGAAGTCGCGGAAAACGCCGGCTGCCACGCCGGAGTCGACGCCGTCGACGACTCCCGCACCGGCTCCCACATCGACCGCTCCGACGACTCCTGCGCCTGTGCCCGATCAGTCCACCACGCCTGTTGTGATGCCCGACGGCACGATGCCGAACGGACTTCCGCCAACAGGGCAGGTGCCTGGCGGCGGACCCTCACGTAGCATGCCAACCCCTTCCGATACCACAAAGAAGCCCGGCGGTGGTGGATGAGTGCTACGTTTCCCATGAGCGTCGCACAGATCGCCGAGTTGCTGGGCCGAACTGCAGGCGGTGGTGCATCGCTCTTGATCACCGGTGTCAATACCATCGAGCTGGCCGGTCCGCACGAGATTTCATTTGTTGGATCGGATGCGTTTGCAAGACACCTGCCGACATCCCAGGCTGGCTGCCTTATCGTCAGGTCGCAGGACGAGCCTGCCGTGCGGTCGTCAGCGTGGATCGTCAGCCCGGCACCATACCAGGATATGGTGGTGCTGATGCGCCTCGTTAACCCGGAATACACGCTCAGCGCAGGCCTGCGCCATGCGACGGCTGTTGTCGATCCATCGGCTGTGATCGACGAGACAGCGTCCATCGGACCGGGATGTGTCGTCTCCGCTGGATGCGTGATCGGTCCCGGTACGCAGCTTCTGGCAAATGTCGTTCTTTACCCGAACGTCACGATCGGATCCGACTGCGTGCTGCATGCCGGTGTGACGTGCTATCAAGGAACGGTAATGGCCAACCGCTGTGTGGTTCATGCCTGCAGTGTGATCGGCAGTGATGGCTTTGGATACGTTGAGCATGACGATAAACATTTTGAAAAGATCCCTCACGTTGGAACGGTGTCGATCGGCAGCGATGTCGAGATTGGCTCCAACGTTTCGATCGACCGGGCTGCGATGGGGCAGACGGTGATCGGCGACCGGGTGAAGATCGACAACCTGGTGCAGCTGGCACATGGGGTTGTGATCGGTGAGGATACGGCCATTGCCGCGCAGGTTGCTATAGCCGGCGGGACACGGGTCGGACGTCGAAATCGCATCGCCGGTCAGGCAGGTATTGTCGGCCATGTGGTAACGGCGGACGACGTTGTGGTATATGCACAGTCGGGTGTAGCGCAGTCGATCGAACGTCCCGGGGCATACTTCGGCTCACCGGCAAAGGAGCATGGGCTCGCGCTGCGCATTGATGTTGCTCTGCGGCAACTGCCCGAACTTCTGCGTCAGGTGCGCACACTTACGGCGCAGGTTGATGAATTGAAACAGGAACGAGGATCATGAGTACTCGACAGCAAACGCTCGGCGGCTCGGTATCAATGTCTGGTGTCGGTCTGCACACGGGCAGTCTGACAACGATGACCTTTCATCCGGCATCAGAGAATACCGGATACCGGTTCCGTCGGATCGACCTTCCGGGAAGCCCTGAAATACCGGCAATCGTTGACAACGTTGTCGAGATCGCCCGCGGCACGACGATCGCCGTCGGCGAGGCACGTGTCCATACCGTGGAGCACGTACTGGCGGCCCTTGTCGGCATGGGCGTCGATAACTGTATCATCGATCTGACGAATAATGAGCCCCCTGTCGGAGACGGATCATCGATGCCGTATGTGGAGATGATCCAGAAGGTGGGCGTGGTCGAACAACAGGCCACGCGACATGAGATCGTCCTCGATCAGCCGATCCGTTATGTGGATGAGGCACGCGGGACGGAGATCGCGGCTCTGCCCAACGACACATATCGTGTCACGGTGATGGTGGATTATAAGAACCCGGCCCTCGGCAGTCAGCATACCGGTCTGTTCGACCTTGCTACGGAGTTCGTGAGCGAGTTTGCTCCGGCCCGGACGTTCTGTTTCCTTCATGAAGTGGAGGCGCTCTACAAGCAGGGTCTTATTCAAGGGGGCAACCTTGATAACGCCATCGTGATCGTCGACAAAGAGATGTCCGACGAGCAGTTGCGTGCGACGCTCTCGTCGATGGGAGTGACGGGCAACGCCGTTCTTGGCACGAATGGTATTCTGAACAACAACCAGCTTCGGTATCCCAACGAACCGGCACGGCACAAGCTGCTCGACATGGTAGGTGATCTTGCGCTGGTGGGTGCGCGTCTGCGCGCGCAGATCCTGGCCGCACGTCCGGGTCATGCGGCCAACATCGAGTTTGCCCGCAAGGTGCGTCGCATGTATGAAAACAAGCAGCACGTCAAGCGCTATTCGCCGTCGACGATGGAGACGGTGTTCGACATCAACAAGATCCTGACGATGCTTCCACATCGGTATCCGTTTCTCATGGTCGATAAGATCATCGATTATTCTCCCGATGAGAACCGGATCATCGGCGTGAAGAACATTACGTTCAACGAACCCGAATTCATGGGACACTTCCCGAATCGTCCGATCTTTCCGGGCGTGCTGATCATGGAAGCCATGGCACAGACTGGTTGCATGCTGCTGATCTCCAAGGGCATCGATCCGGAGAAGAAGCTCGTGGTTTTCACAGGGATGAACAATGTCAAGTTTCGCCGTGAGGTTATCCCCGGCGATCAACTCGTGATGGAACTCGAAATGACGCGGTTCCGGTTTAATATTTGTCAGCTTGTTGGTAAAGCATACGTCAATGGACAGCTTGCCGCTGAGGCCGAACTTCAGGCAGCTGTGGTCGATCGGGAGATTGCTTCATGAGTCAGGTTACGATCCATCCATCATCGATCGTTTCTTCCAAAGCACGCATCGGGAACAATGTCTCGATCGGTCCTTTCTGCGTTGTCGAAGACGACGTTGAGATCGGCGACAACACCGAGCTCATCAGTCACGTTGTCCTCGGTAATGGGGCTCGCATTGGCCGTGAAGTGCGTATTCATCCGAATGCGGTTATCGCCACTGCTCCGCAGGACCTCAAGTATCGCAACGAGCCGACCACGGCGCACATCGGAGACCGTACGGTGATCCGCGAGAGCGTCACTGTCAACCGTGGCACGGTCCACAGCTACCAGACACGTGTCGGCAGCGACTGTCTGCTGATGGCCTACGTGCACGTTGCCCACGACTGCGTCGTGGGCGACCACGTGATCATGGCCAACGGCGTGCAGCTCGGCGGTCACGTTGAAGTTGGCGACTGGGCGATCCTGGGTGGTCTTACCGGCGTGCATCAATTCTGTCGCATCGGACCTCACACAATGATCGGTGCGTGTTCACGCGTGGTCAAGGACGTTCCGCCGTTTACGCTCAGTGGCAAGGAGCCCCTTTCTATCGAAGGCATCAATGCCGTTGGTCTTCGACGCAGAGGTTTTGAAGACGCTACCGTTCGAGCCATCGACGACTTCTACACCGTGTTGCTGCGTAGCGGATTCAACACATCAGATGGTCTGCGAGCGTATGAATCGGCCTATTCCGAGATCGACCCACAGGTCTCGATGTGCATCGACTTCATCCGTCAGTCCAGGCGCGGCATCTACCGCTGATGCCGATGATCCGGCGTGTCGTCACGATCGTGGCCATAGTGGTCACGTCGTGCTGTGTTACTGCCCAGATGGCAGACCCCTTCCCGCAGCCGATCGCTAATCCGCTGGAGGGTCGGGTGCAGGTCTTCGCGACAACGGCCGATGCGCTGCGTTTTGACATCGGCGCTTCGCCGTCGATGTATGCTGTTGATTCAAGCTTTCGCGTCAGGGCCGACTTCTTCACGCTCTCGCAGATGCGTTCGGCCGAGGCTATGAAGTTTCCGGTGGAGACCATCGATTACTGGTTTGGTCTGAGTGCGGCGTGGAAGCCCGAATCGCTTCCTGTGGCGCTGCGCCTGCGTCTTGCGCACATCTCGGCGCACTTCGTCGATGGAACGCCATGGCCATTTCGCGCTGACTCGGTTGTGCCCATCTACAGCCGGGAGTTTGCGGAGCTTCTGCTAAGCACCACGCTAGGACCGGTGCGGCTCTATGGAGGGTCGACCTTCATCTGGTCAGGGCACAATCCCGAGTTTGCCAGAATCATCCCGCAGGCGGGCGTCGAGGTGCGTCATCAGCTCGACGAGGACATGAGCATGCAGGCGGCCTACGACGGTAAACTCGTTGGCTATCGAGGTGTGTACCTTCCGCAGCACTGCCTGCAGGCCGGGGTGGTCTACCGGCATCGCACAGACGTCGAAGGGGGCATCTTCCTCTACCGCTACGAAGGCAGAAGCATCCATGGGATGTTGGCCGACCAGCGCGATTCCTACTGGGCCATTGGCGTGCGTCTTGGTATGCCTTGAATGGCGCGTCATGTGGCTATTTTCGCCCGCTGATAGTTGATCTTCATCCCCCGAAAAAGGACGCATCTTCATGGGCATTGCCTGCGGCATTGTCGGTCTGCCAAACGTCGGTAAGTCGACGCTTTTCAATGCGCTCACCTCGAATGAGGCCGAAGCGGCCAATTATCCTTTCTGCACGATCGACCCGAACGTTGGCATCGTGAACGTGCCCGATCCGCGCCTGCGCACATTGTCGGACAAATACGAGACCGATAAGATGGTGCCGACAACTGTGGAGTTTGTCGATATCGCCGGACTGGTGAAGGGGGCTTCGAAGGGCGAGGGACTTGGCAATCAGTTCCTGGCCAACATCCGTCAGTGCGACGCCGTTGCGCATGTGGTTCGGTGTTTCGAAGATGACAACGTGGTGCACGTTCACGGCGGGGTAGACCCGCTGCATGATATCGACATCATCGATACAGAGCTCATCCTCAAAGACGTTGAGTCCGTCGACAAGCGCATGGACACCGTCATGAAGAAGGCGCGTGCCAATGACAAGGAGGCCCGCGAAGAGCACGAGTTTCTGACGTTGCTGCGTGAGCACCTTGATGGCGGGAAGACTGCCCGGGCGTTTCATACCGATGATAAGGGACATTCATGGATGCATTCTCTGCAGCTGCTGACTGACAAGCCGGTGATGTACGTTGCCAACACCGATGAGAATGGCGTCGCCAATGGGAATCGGTACCTGGATGCCGTCCGCGCGCGCGCCGCCACTGAGGGCGCCATCGTCGTGCCGATCTGCGCTAAGATCGAGTCGGAGATCGCTCTGCTTGACGATGACGACCGGGCGATGTTCCTTGCCGATCTTGGAATGGCCGAACCCGGACTCGATCGCGTGATCCGTGAGGCATATCGCCTGCTGGGACTGATCACCTACTTCACGGCCGGCAAGAAGGAATGTCGGGCATGGACGGTGCGCTCCGGCAGCACCGCACCGCAGGCCGCCGGCGTGATCCATACCGATTTCGAGCGC
>DNLG01000028.1:0-165 GCA_003488525.1 Bacteroidota bacterium
ATGGATTTAGTAGCCCCGGGCCTTGGCCCGGGGAACGCAATGAGCGATGCGGCATCCAATAGGGTCAATAATAGCCCCGGGCCACATCCTGAGCCGCGCAGCGGCGAAGGGCCGATGACGGATGACCGATGACGGATGACCGATGACCGCGTCATTTTGTAATCT
>DNLG01000028.1:470-11904 GCA_003488525.1 Bacteroidota bacterium
CTGAGCCGCGCAGCGGCGAAGGATCTCACTCGCCATCGGTCACTGGATACTCACCCGAACTCCTGCATATACCATGCGTGGGTCGAGTGGACCCCAGGCGAGGGAGGCATCGAAGGATTCGCCGAATGGTTGGTCGAAGCCGAGGATGGGGCGCTGCTGGATGAAGTTGGTGGCGTTTTCGATGCCGACGTACACTTCGAATTCGCCGAAGCGGCGTGTGATCTGTCCGTTGATGCGCCACCATGCGGGAAACTCTCCGTCGCGGAACGACGGCTCTGACTGACCGGGAATGATAGGCATGCGTCCGCTACCGTTCCAGGCAACCGTCATGTCGGCCTGCCAGAGCTGACCTTCTGTGGTGTAGGAGATGGTTGACAAAATGCGCCAGCGGCTGGTCATCGGACGCTGCTGTTCGAGGCCGTTGAACGATGCAATGATGTCCACCCAACGCGCGGCCAGCATTAGCTCCAGACGCGCAATGGGAGAGAACATGGCCTGCGTCATGACGTTGGTGGCGTAGCTGCTGCCGCGCAGGTTGCTTACGTACACTTCGCGCGGTGAACGGTCGAAGTCGACGATGATCTGATTGGCAAAGGTGGTGTGATACACCTCCGCATCCAGCGTCAGGGGGCGGCCGGCAACGTCAAGGTTAGCCGTTGCAGAAACGCCAACGTTCCAGGCATCCTCCGGAAGGAAGCCGGCGTCGAACATGACGGTGCGGGAGTTGATGTACGATGAAAGATTCTCATTTACCACGTTGGCAACACGCCAGCCCCTTCCGGCAGAGGCCCGCAGAGCGAGAGACTCGGTCGCACTCCACTTCACATGCGCTCGCGGCACGAACCGTCCACCATAAAGATTGTGATGATCGTAGCGCATCCCGATCAATGCCGTCAGATCATCATGCGGCTGCAGCGTGAGTTCGGAGTACACTCCCGGCACGCGCTCACGGCGTGTGAAGGAGGTGTTCATCAGTGCCTCGTCGACGTCATCCATCATAAAGGACGCTCCCGAGACGAGCTTGAAGGACTCGGAAAATGGCAACGCCGCCACAGCCCGCACCAGCACGGTCTGCTGCAACCCAGTGGTCGAGCGCAGCCCGAATGTCGAACCATGATCGTGGTATGAGCCGGAGACAACGAGCGAAAGTCCGCTGCCTTCCATGTCTTCAAACGGATTCAGAAGTCCGAACTTTACAAACCCGTCCACACGGCTGATGTCGGTGACGATGTCATACGAGCCGCGGATCGATGAGTCCGGGTGGACATGGATGTCCTCGTGATGACCCAGCACGCTCTGACCCGAGCGGTACCGGTCGCGCAGACCCCGCACGTAAACCTGCCACTCGATCTCGTCGTTGTTAAACGTCCACCGATGCACAGCATTGATCTGCCTGAACGTTGGGATGTCGGCAAAGCCATCGCCGTTGTTATCCATGGCCATGTCCATGATCCGCCCATGCAGCATGGTCATGGTACTGAGCTCGTCGGAGATCTTCTGAGCCCCGTACAGATTCAGCTCATACCGTTGCATCGTATTGGCATACGCGTTCACATACAGCGAGGGGGCCGTGCGTGGATTGTGCATGCAGATGTTGATCTGCCCGGTTACCGACTCGTAGCCGTTGGTGACCGTGGATGATCCCTTGGAGATACTGATCGACTCCATGAACGGACCAGGAATGTGGTCAAGTCCGTAGGGCATCTCGATTCCGCGGATGAGCGGAACGGCCTCGACGAGGAACTGCGTGTACATGCCGCGCAGCCCCAGCATCTGGATCTGCTTTGCACCGCTCACGGCATCCGAAAAGGAGACCTCGACGGACGGATTCTTTTCAAATGACTCCGCCAGAGAGCAGCATGCGGCCTTCTCGAGGTCAGCACGCCGGATGACCTCGGTTTTGACCGGTGCTCGCGTGATTCCTGTCTCTTCAGCCTCCACAACAACCGTGCTCCCGAGCGTAGGACGGAGTTCGACGGTAATCGAGTCGGCCGCTGGACGGATCGTTGCGGAGACGAATCCCGGCATCCGCACGACCAGTGAATCACGACCGGTCTCTCGAACCAGACGGAAGCGCCCCTGTTCGTCCGTGCGGACGCCTCCCGAAGCCCCTTTCCAGAATACCGATGCGCCCGATAAGGGGCGGACCAGTCCATCCGCGTCGGGTCCCTTGACGGTGCCGATAAGTTGCTGGGACATCAGGGTTGCGGCTGCGAAAACAAGGACCACAATCGAACCCGCTGCGAGGCGTCCAACCCGCGGTACGATTGCTGTATAAACTCCGGTAACCATAACGGTGGCAATAGTACGAAAAAACGACCCCCGATAGTATATTGCGACAGATGAAACGGCTCGTCATCATCCTCGTTCTCGCCCTTGGCGTCATCACCGCACATGCGGTGCAAGTGACGCTGCAGTACTTTCAAGCGAAGTCTAATGGCAACTCGATCGTCCTTGAATGGAAGTCGAATGCAGAGAGTGATATAGCCGTGTATGAGATTGAGCGCGCCGGCTCCGACAACGTTTTCCGGTACGTCGGCAGCGTCAGCGCAAAAGGCAGTAATCAATCCTACTCATTCACGGATGATGAAGCCTTTGGCAAGCGCGACGGAAACAATGAGACCATCACGCGGAACTACTTCACGTACCGTCTGAAGGTTGTTGCCGTCGACAAAAACGTCAGCTATTCCAACAGCGTCGGTGTTGTCCACAACGTTAGCGGCATCAAGCGCACGTGGGGAATGATCAAGGAAATGTTCCGCTGAGCACCGTGGCTTGGCTGAGAAACTGCATAGTATCGCGAACGGGCCTGGTCCTGTTCGCGTTTTTGTTTTATGCCCAGACGTCGTGGGCGCAAAGCTCAATCCCGGATAAGTGTGGCTTTGCGCAGCGCTCGCAGGCCCAGAGACTCGAAGCAATCAAGCGGGGTGAGATTCAGGCCACGCGTCCGATGCTGCAGAAGTTTGCCGAATCGGCCACCGGGCGGTTCCGCGTGCACTATGACGTCGTGGGTGCAAATGCGGTCGATACCACAGATGCGTCCGGCAACGGACTTCCGGATTATATCGATGAGTGCATCAGCGCCCTCGAACATGCCTGGCGCGTAGAGATCGATACGCTCGGATACACCCCGCCCCCTTCCGACGGGGCCGATGGAGGCTCGCCTGCGTTGGACGTGTACGTGCAGGATCTGGGCCCTAAGGGCTTCTATGGAATTGCCACCCCCGACAGACGTCTGCGCGAAGTGCCAACGCCGCTGTGGGTCTGCTACCTGGAGGTTGATAACGACTACAGTCCGACGGACTCGGCCAGCGGACGTCCGTCGTATACCACAACGGGACTCGATGCGCTGCGTATTACCTGCGCGCACGAGTTTCATCATGCCGTGCAGAACGGCTGCTACGCGATGGTAGAGCAGCACCGTATGCTCTACGAGCTGACGTCGACATGGATGGAAATGCGCTGCTGGCCCGAAGTGCGGGACTGGGCGTTCTATGCCTCGGCACTGCTGACACGTCCCGAACAATGGTCATTCGCTCGGTCGCCGGGCAGGAATGGCTACGTATGGGGCTGGTTCGGCAATGCGCTGGCCGCATTGCCGGGTAACGTTCTGCGCTCCACGTGGGAGCGTATCGGACAGGCACGTCCACCATTTGCCGCTCTGGTGGAAGCATGTACAGCTGCAGGAACGTCGATCGACGATGTCTTCTGCAGTGCCGTGGAAGCGATGTACCGAACGGGCTCGCGCGGGAGTGTCAATCCATATATGCCCGGTGCATCCCTGCTGCCGGAATTGAGCCCCCTTTCGGAGCGCGAGATTCCTCGCGACGGACTTGAGGTATCGGGCACAAGCGTTCCCTTCACAGTCATGCTTACACGTCTGCGTCTGACCGCACCGACGGGCGCACGCGCCACGGGCGATGTTCTGCTGGCCTTCAACAACGGCACGTCCCTGTCGAACGATACGCTGCGCGAACGTCCTCTCTCGTACCGCTACCGTCTTACCTCGGAGCCCACAACCGGCGATGTGCCGATCTCGGCCACAGGCTGGGGCGTGCGACTTTCTGACGCTACGCCGAGCACCTGCCTGGTCGTCGATGGAATCGCCCTTATCGAGTCCACATCGGCATTCCCGCAGCCGCTCGATCGGTCAGCATCCCGAACGATGTACGTGCCGGTCGGCGGTGCGACCATTGGCTCTTCGGTAACGATCTCGATCCTGAACCTGGCAATGCAGCCGGTGCAGCCCGCAACGTCGGCGACAATTTCGATCGTTGAACGACGCGTGGTGGCCGCCGTCGAGATCAATGAAGACATTGCCCCGGGAACGTACCTTCTGTTCGTCGATGATCGCCGCTCGCCTCCAACCATGCAGAAGGTCTTCATCAAATGACCGCATCGCTGCACGTCAGGGGGCTTTGCAAACGCTACGCCAGCCGCTGGGTAGTGCGCGATGTGGAACTTTCCGCCACGTCCGGCAACGTGATCGGCATCGTCGGCAACAACGGCTCCGGAAAATCTACCCTGGTAAAGATGATCGCCGGCGTGCTGCGTCCAACCAGTGGAACGGTCACGCTCACGCTGAACAACAGCGTGGTTGCTCCGGCCGATGTCCCGCAGCTCTGCGGCATGGTCGCCCCCTACCTTCAGATCTACGACGAGTTCACCCCGATAGAACTTCTGCATCTGCATGCGCAGCTTCACGGTCGCACGCTCGAAGCTTCAGATGTTGATGCCACCCTTGGCCGCGTCGGACTCGACCATGTAGCTTCGCATCCCGTCAGGAGCTTCTCCAGTGGCATGCGCCAGCGCGCCAGCCTCGCCATTGCCGTCTCACTGTCCCCTGCCCTCTTGCTGCTGGACGAACCCGGCGTCACCCTTGACGAGGCGGGCCGCACAGCATTGGCCGAGTGCATCTCGCTCGCCCGCAAACAAGGCTCTGTCGTGATCCTCGCCACGAATGACGATCGTGAACGCAGCCTGTGCGATCAGTTCGTGCGAATGACGAGCGACGAGTGACCGTAATGATGGCACTCCGTGGCGCTCTCGCTACTGACCGAATTCCCGGAATCGATAGCGGAATGTCAGCAGGACGACGCGCCGAAGAAGAGCCGAGCGCATGTCCTGGGTGAAGACGTTATTGAACGTACGCTGCACGTCATTGTTCTGGTTCAGAGCGTCGCGGACGCTCAGTGCGATGCTGCCACGTTCGGATTCGAACAGGGACTTGCTGAGGGAAACGTTCAGCAGCGTGATGTTCTGGTTGAAGCCGCTGCTGAGGCCGTCATTGCTGCGGTTGCTGAAGGTTGCCTCCAGGTCAAGCCCCTTCATGATCGTCCATGTTCCATACAAGGTTAGATTCAGCGTCGAGAAGGTGTTATTCATGCCCTGGATGAGAGAATTGTCGACGCTGCCGGTGGAGTATTCAAATCCGCCGCTGACAGAAATGCTGCCCTCGACATAGTAGTAGAGGTCAGCCCCGAATGTGTAACGAGAGGACCGTGCTTCATTGAGCTGACCATTGATCAGGCCCGGTGCAACGTCATACGTCAGCGATGAGTAGGCATTCAGACGTAGTGGCAGAGTATCGACCTGGAATCCGAGATAGCCGGAAACATAGGCCGACAGGCCGCCCTGAAGATTGACCGGACGTGTCAGTTGCCGACCTTGGAGAAGCTCAACGCCGTCGACAGTCGTATCGCGCTCGGCGATCAGCGTACTGCTCCCGATAAAGTCACGCAGATATGAAAAACGCCCATAGGTAAAGTAGTATCCGTCAATAGCAGTGACCGATCCCTGAGCATCAACAGCAAGCTCGTGCTCAAGGGTCTGCCGCAGAAGCGGAGAGCCGACGGACAGAATGAGCGGATTCGAATTGTCAAGCACATCCTGCATCTGCTCGATGGTCGGAAGCTGCGTCTTCATCTGGTATGATACGCTGGCATACGTGTTCTCGAGCCCGATCAGACTGAGCGAAACACTGGGAAGCAGGTTTGAGAACTGCTTCGATGTGGCACTTGTGAAGGGGAACATTGTCACGCCGGCAAGGTCCGAGACCCGATACTCCATCCCGGCTCGAGCAGATATCAACGAATCTCTCCAGCCAAGGAGCAGCTCGCTTCCATACTGGGAAAAGGTCTGCTCAAATGAGTTTGACAACAACGTGTCAAGATCAGTGAATGCGCCGAGTCCGGAAGGGTCGATTCGCGTTCGCCGATTTGATTCCGAGCGGCTGCGCTGGCCACGCACCTTGATGGTCGTGTAGGCAAACTCGGAAAGGGGCTCAGTATAGGTCAGACTCGGACTAAGCGAATGACGAAGCCCGTCCTGCTGTGCCCGCTGATCGATCGAGTCTGACTCGGCCGCAACAGCAGCCGTGTTGGTTGCGGCAAGGTCACGACGAGAATCACTACTGCTATTGGTCAGCCCGATGTCGATTGACAGATAGCGTTTGGGCTTTGCGAATCGGTGAGTGAACGTAAGACTATTCGTCAATGACAGCGTCGATGACTCGGCGTCGGTCCGCGATACGGAACTACCCAGAATCTGTTCGGCATCTCGCGTACTCCCGGTGAATTGATCATCGAGGGTAGTTGCCCGCCCCGACAGGCGCGAGGTGATTCCCAGCTGCGTTGCCGTGTCGAGATCGGCCTTCAGACCCACACGCAGACTGTGCTCGGTGGCTCCCGATGTGGTTGTGTTGCTCTGGCTGTAGGACTGTCCCGCCATTGATGGCGTCACGAACTGTCGTAGCAGCGATGTCCCTACCTCTGTGCTCCGGTCGCCGAAGATATACGTCGCACTGGCCTTAACAGGACCCTTGATGTTTGCACCCGTGACCATTGCCTTTCTTGTCGAGGTGATCCCGGCCTCCGGCTGCACGCCGAATGCGTCGTCTAACGTACCGTCACTCGTCATGACATACACACCACCACGACTCTCCATGCCCATCGATGAACCACTTGCATCGGCCACATCCGAGAACGCGAAATTGACATCATTGACGTTGTTCGCCATCGCGAGGGCTGACAGCCGATAGGTCGAATCAAATTGATTGAAGGTACCATTGGTTTCATATCTGTTTTGCAGGCCATATGCTGCGGCGACCTTCCCGAACGCCCCCTTTCTCTTGTCCTCCATCGTAACGATGTTGATGGTCTTTGTCGTCGAGTTCTCCTCCTGACCCGTTTGCTTGGCTTGCTCACTCTTCGAATCGTAGATCTGGACTTTGTCAATGATCTCAGCCGGAAGGTTTGTCAGGGTCGACATCACATCGTCACCGAAGAATTCGATGCCATCGACCAGGACCTTGTCGACCTCTTCACCGTTGGCCCGAACCTTGCCGTCCTTCATCGACACGCCCGGCAACTGCCGGACGAGCCGGTCGGCGTCGGCATTGGAGTCTACCTTGAAGGCTGATGCGTCATACTCCGTCGTGTCACCCCGTTGCATGGTCCGTAAACGCGATTGCGTAACCAGAATGGTAGCCCCAAGCACTGCATCCTGAACCAGGCGCACGGTATCAAGCGATCCGCCCGCAGCAGCGATCTCTATGGTATCGACGAACGGCCTGTAGCCAATGTAGGTAACGCGAATGATGTTGGGCCCGTCGCTCACCCCTCGCACGAGATACCTGCCACGCTTGTCGACGACAGCCCCGTTGGCCGTTGAATCTCCCGGACGCGAGATGACGACCGTAGCGCCGTACATAGCAGATCGACTGGCACTGTCGACGACCACGCCACGCACTTCACGACGTTGCGCGCGGCTTACCTGGACTTGGCATGCAAGGCATACCAAGACACTAAGCGTCATCACCCTCATGTATCATCCCCGAAGTTATTGAAAGCGGTAGATGCCAACTGCCTCAGGCCCGAATTGTCACGTATGCGTGGTACGCTTAGTCTATGTGGTAGCGGATATGCAAAAAGAAGGGGCGCATCATCGATAACCGCAATTCGCGTGATCGATGATGCGCCCGCGTAGTGGACGCGTTTGAAGCGGTGATTAGGGCTTGACGGATCCGTTCTGGAACACCGGGCTTGAAGGCTCCTGAACGAAACCATATGCACGGAGATCAACCTCGGCATTGTCAGGATGCGTGGTCTTGAACTTCACGCCTCCGCTGTAATTGCCCTTGGCCGATGGAACGATCTTGCCGACAATATCGAGCTTGCCCTTGGCCTTGACGACAACACGGCCAGTATGGTTGACCACCAGGCCTCCTTCGGTCTTCCAATCAGACAGCGTGACATCGCTATCGGAATTGTTGACGAATTCGATCTTCGAGGTTGCTTCGACGCCGATCTTCAGATCGTTAAACGAGAAGTATGTCGACGGCATGAAGGAGATTTCGCGCTGTACATCTGCCTTTAGGTACAGATACCCGGTGCGGATGTTCGTGTCGGCACCGCTCGGCACGGCCGTGCCACTGCTGCGGAAGGCCTTGAGGGCATCGTTACCGGCCAGGTCGGCCCACGAAAGCGTAATGCTCTTTGTGAGCGAGCCGGACTGCGTCGGGCTGATGTTCAGCTTGACCTTCATGGTGCTTACTTCGCCCGGCTTGAGATCGTACTTATCAGGGTCGGTCTTCGTGCAACCGCAACCAGGACGCACTTCCGTGATGCGCACGGCCTTGTCACCGGTGTTCTTCATCTGAATGGTCGCCTCGAGGTAGCCTTCCTTTGGTGGCTTGACCTTACCCCAATCGTACGTGTCACCACCGATCACCTCAAGTTTCGGTTGAGCAAACGCCGTGACCGTGGTGACGATGGCAACGGCTACGCTAAGCAGGATACGGTTGAACATGATGTTGACCCCAACAGAGAAAGTTTGACTTGCGCTGCGCAGATGACGAACGCGCCACAAATATAGTATCGTCCGGCCTACCGCCCCTTCATCACGCGCAGCCCCAGGCCGACCGTTGTGGCGTGCCAGGGATGGAGACTCGACAGACTGCTGGCTGTGTAGCCGATCATGACCGACGGCTGCAGGTAGTACCCCGTTGAAAGGGGCAGGTCGTAGCCGAGACTGACGTATGGCTCGAAATAGACTCCAGAGGCATCGGCAATGCCCGTCGCAGGAAGATCCTCCACGGTGGTGCCGCTGGCGAACGTGCCCGCGCCGACGATGACCTCGCGATTGGTCATGGCCGCACTCAAGAGAACTCCGCCGCGCAGACCAGCCGCGGCGATGAACATCGACGAGCCAAGGCGCTGACGCAGTGATGCCCCGATCGTCATGTGGGACGTCGCCACACTCAGCTCGTAGCGCGTTACCAGGGGGTCTTTCCCTGCTCGCACAAGCGACTGCTCCGGAGCTGTGAATGCGACCGAATGCGTAAGCAGACCCACTTCAAGGCCGACCGCACGTGTTGGAGCGACCCAGAACTCGGCAGCCAGACCGAAGCGGATCGGCACCCCTGAGCCCCGTTCATACGAGCAGCACGGATTTGCAATGTCGGCCTCGAGATATGGCAGATTGCCGCTGTGCCCCGCCAGCCCGATGGCTGCATCGAGGCCGATAAACGACGTCGGCGCTTGGTACGGGCGACGCGGCGACGGCTGCCAGTCAAAGCCCTGAGCTGGAAGCTCGCAGCACAGCGAAAGCATCACAACAAGGATCGCCCAGGTCCTCATCGACGCACCACAAGTGGTATTGTCTGAAACGCACCGGCCATGCGCACGACCACCGCGTAGGCTGCCGGCGGAAGCGCTGACACATCGATGAGGATGGTCGAAAGGGGCTCACTGCACACCAACTGACGCGGCTCGGCGCAAGGTCGGCCAAGCGCATCGAGGATGTCGACCGTAACAATGCTGCCGGGTTTGGCCATCACAGCCACGGTTGCAGCATCACCGGCCGGGTTCGGTAGGATGCCCGCACGGAACGTCTTGAGTCCACTGACCGCCGTCTTGTAGGAGAGGCCACAGACGGAGTCGATCCGCACAGAGCCGGGGCTGACGAAGAGTGACAACAGATCATCACAGGCATTGGTGCCAAGGCGGCTGCTATCCTCGTTGAATGTGATCACGCTGGCCACAGAATCACCTAAAAACAGGCGTAGCTGCAGGATCAGGAGCGTATCTCGATCAAGCAGTCCCTGCTGATCTTGTATAACAATGCGACGTCCACCAATGCTCGGCACGTCGGTGACGACCGCATTCTGGCACGCCGTCAGCTCCCGTCGGATGCCCACCAGCTCCGTTACCGACGGATCGTACTCCAGGGAAAGAGTGCCCGTTTGTGCACCGACCGGCGAACCCGAGACGACGCGTACGGGCATCTCCACGATGCTGCCGGGACGTGCCGAGACCGATTCCGTCAGCTGAAGTAAGAGCGAGGACGCATTCTGCACATCGGCTGTCAGAGCAAGGGGGCGCACGCGCTCGCGACCCGAAGTGTACAGCAAAACGTCGCCCGTGATCCGGCCGCGTCCCTGTGGTACGAAGGCCGCCTGCACGGTCCGGGTCGAGCCGGCCGGAAGAAGAAATGTCGATGGCGTAAAGGTCAGACCAACATCCGGCTGATTGAAGTGTATCGAATCGATCCGCACATCTACCGGGCCGCGATTGGTGATGGCAAACTGCTCCGTCTCCACCACATCACAGCCTCGGGAGATCAAGACAACACCGTAGTCAACGGACTCGGGCTGCACCTCGAAATGCGATCGCGACGATCCCCGCATCGAAAACACGTGCTTTGCCGCCATAGGTGGCACACCTCGCACGGCTCTGCGTGCAAGGTCCGTAAACACCTCAATGCGGGCCTGAAAAATCGCTTTCCGGTCAGGAGCAAACTCGATCTTCAGCGTTTCCGTGCGGCCCACACCAACGTTGGTTATCGACTCGCGGAGGACAAACGCAACGGTGCCGGACTCGGCAATGATGCGCACACTGTCGACGTGGATGTCGATGTTGCCGGCATTGACAAGGGGCACTGTGATCGTGGCTTTTTCCGATGCGGCAAGAACGTTCGAAACACTGATGGTATCAGCAATAACGCTCACGTCGCCCGTACCATCCGTTACCCGTACCTGTCCGAGTTCGAGAGACTGCCTGATGCCAATGCCGGTGATCGTCGTCGTTAGCGTCGTGTCGGCAACGATGTCCGAATTCACATACGAGACAACGAACTCCGCCGTGTCGGCTCCCATGTCCTGCGGCAGGTAACGCATCGGCCACTCCACACGCCCGCGTTCCGCAAACTCGACGGCAGCCATGGTGTCGACGAACACCTCGCTAAAGCCCAGGGAGGATGTTCGTAGCCGCACCCGCTGCGACCGGATCTGCAACCTGCGCTGCAGCAGACTCTGCACGGCGTATGTAGTGGCCGGAACCGGAGTGGGGTTGACGTATACACTGTCGAAACGGATCCGCCTCTGAAGACTCCCAAGCGCTTTATTCGTCTTGAGTCCACGCAGGACGAAGGTTTG
>DNLG01000096.1:0-295 GCA_003488525.1 Bacteroidota bacterium
GACGAAGATACAGGAATTGACTTCTTGACAGGCTAAGGACCCATGGGCGGGTGTGAGGTGTGAGGTGTGGGGTGTCACTGGTAACTCGTAAATCGTCACTCGACGTAACAAATGAACTCTTCAGGGGTTCTTTGTGGGTCATGCTTTCTGCACTTTTCATGCTGATGCTGCTGACGGATACGCACCACTTGTCCGTTCAGACCTCCGGTAATCAGGCCCAAGGGTATTTTCTCATCAGTGGTGTCAACGACGACAGTGTCGGACTGGTCGACAATAGCGGGCGCTTTCTCTTCGC
>DNLG01000096.1:543-2521 GCA_003488525.1 Bacteroidota bacterium
ACAGGGCTACGTACGAGTTGACAGTCTATTCCGCAAGGTCGATACATTCCGTCTCTCAGCCCCCTATCTGACGGACTTTCACGAAGGGTATCAGACTGCGGACGGACGCTACATCATTCTCGGTACGGAAACGCGGACGGTTGATATGTCTGTGATCATCCCGGGAGGTAAGCCCGATGCACAGATCATCGGCGCGGTGATTCAGGAGTATGATCGCAGTAAACGTCTGACCTTTGAGTGGAAGTCTCTGGATCATGTTCCCGTAACGGAGAGCACGATCGACATCGACATCACAAATAATCGCATCGACTATCTCCACGCAAATGCGATCGTCGAGGATGTGGACCGCAACTTCATCGTTTCATGTCGCAATACCGATCAGATCATCAAGGTCAGCAGAAGTACAGGAACGGTTCTCTGGCGGCTAGGGGGCTCGGCGGCAACCCGGAGTGACTTCACCTTTGTGAATGACGTAACGGATGGCTTCTCGGGATTCTCTCATCAGCATACGCCGATCATCACTCGCAGAGGTGAGCTGCTTCTCTTTGATAACGGCACTCTGAAGGCAGAACCGTTTGCGCGGGTCGTTGCCTATCGGTTGAACCTTGAGGAACGAACCGCCACAAAGACCTGGGAATACCGTCCGGCAACCAACACCGTAGTGCCCACAATGGGCAGTGTGCAGGAGCTCCCCAACGGTAACATTCTTGTTGGTTGGGGTACGAACTCATCCGGCATGGTCGCCACCGAAGTTGATCGAGCAGGTCGGATCCATGCGGAGCTATCATCGGCCGATCTATCAGCATATCCCTACCGTGTCTACAAAGCAGTGATCGGAATGAAGTCGGCCAGCGCAGTGCTGCGTACTTCGGATTCTCTGCGCATTCGGGCAACGGACACTACGGTTGGTCTGCACATTCGTGGCGTCAGCGTTACGCAGCCCGTCAGTGTGAGCGTTGAACGTCATGCTACGTTACCGGCTGTGGCCGAGTATGCAGATCTGTCTGCCCCCTGCATGATCTTTCCCGAACGATGGGTAGTGGCAATACCTGACGATACAGGAAATACCTATCTGGCAACCTTTGATCTAGGGCGTACCATTGCCGAGCGCGACCCTTCATCGATCGCCGTGTACCGACGCTCGAAGGAAGGCATTGGCTCTTTCCATCGGGTGACCAATGCCGTGATCGTCTATCCTTCAACGATCACAATCGCCAACCCGGAGTCGGGCGAGTACATTGTCGGCTCGCCATACTGTATTGAGACAGCACTCGTGTATCCGCCACCGAATGCAATCGACGCAAGCACATCTCCACGCCTTGACTGGTTGAAAGCCGTCGGTGCTGATGAATATGAAGTTGAACTCTCAACCTCACCATATTTCGATGAAGATGCTGTGTTCTTCCGAACAGAGCAGGATCAGATGCGACTTGATGGCCTTCGAACAGGCACAACGTATTGGTGGCACGTACGAGTTATCAGGGGGCTTGACATCGGTGACTGGTCAGAGGTGCGTTCTTTCACCACGGAACGGCCCACCTCCGTGAGCTCCGCAGAGATTACATCTGATCTGCCTGTCGATACCCGTGTTGTTGCCTACGACCTGCTCGGCAATGAACTAGCACGCGATATCGTCAAGCGTGAAGGTCTGCCTCCGTTTCACCTGGGAACCGAGCGCACCATCGTGGTTGTGGCAACAACACCGAATGGGCAGATTCATCGATACATCATAATGGTGCGGTAGGACGCTCCACGTGTTCCTTTACCGATGCCGCTTTTCTCCGAAGTACGCACCGTCGTAGTCGCCTCCGTGTGGCGAGTTCTGTTTATTCTCCCCTTCGACGTAGGTCTTTGGTCTTCAAGCGGTACTTGGTGTAAACTTGTGGGCTTTCAGTCTACAACAAACGGAGGTCGTATGAAACCATCACGCATTATCCTTGCCGTTGTCGTCGTCCTTTCACTGGCTTTCGCCGGTGTT
>DNLG01000041.1:0-1465 GCA_003488525.1 Bacteroidota bacterium
CCTGCGCGAAGCGCCCTATCTTTGCCGGGGGGAATGACCATGTCCAGGCAGCAGACGATCTTCGTTACGGGAATCGCAGGATTCATCGGTTTTCATGTGGCGCAGCGCCTCGTGAAGGACGGGTGGAGCGTTGTGGGGCTGGACAATTGCAACGACTACTACGACCCGAAGCTGAAGCAGGCGCGGCTGGCCTTGCTGGGCGACTCGGTCCGGTTCTACCGGGGTAACCTGGAGGATAAGGGGCTTGTAGAGTCGATCTTCTCCGAACATCAGCCGCAGTATGTCTGCCACCTGGCAGCCCAGGCGGGTGTGCGCTACAGCATCGAAAACCCGGATGCCTACATCTCGTCGAACATCGTGGGCTTCATGAATATCCTTGAAGCGTGCCGCCACCACAAGCCCCTTCACCTGGTCTATGCCAGCAGCAGCAGCGTGTATGGCATGAGCACCGAGGTGCCGTTCACCACGGCCGACCCGGTTGATACGCCAGCCAGTCTCTACGCGGCCACCAAGCGCAGCAATGAGCTGATGGCCTTCGCCTACAGCCACCTCTACGGCATCCCCGCCACGGGTCTGCGCTTCTTCACAGTCTACGGTCCGTGGGGACGTCCCGACATGGCGTACTTCTCGTTTGCCGAGAGCATCATGTCGGGCAAACCAATCAACATCTACAACCACGGCGAAATGAGTCGCGACTTTACCTCCATCGATGATATCGTTGAGAGTATTGCGCGGTTGCTAGAGTGTTCCCCACTACGTTCTAATTCGGCCAATGCGGAGAGCGTCATCCTGAGGAGCGGAGCGACGAAGGACCTCGGCTCTGCCGTGCCACACCGCCTCCTGAACATTGGCAACGGGGCTCCTGTCAACCTGCTGGAGTTTGTCGAGATACTGGAAGAGAAGCTGGGCAGGACGGCCGAGAGGAGGCTTGTGGAGATGCAGCCGGGGGATGTTGTGCAGACGTGGGCTGATTGTACGGAGCTTGTTGAGCTAACGGGTTTCCGGCCCAACACGCCCCTTGCCGAGGGTCTTGAGCGATTTGCCGAGTGGTTCCGCGCATACTACCATGGGGCACAGCCATGAGTTACAGCATCAGTGTTGTTGTTCCCGTGTACAACGAGGAACTGAATGTCGCCGCACTGCATCAGGAGATCCTGGATGTGTGCCGGCGCGAGGGGTATACGTTTGAGATCATCTTTGTCGATGATGGTTCGTCGGACCGTACCCTCGATGTGCTTGCGACGGTGTCGCCGGTTAAGGTCATTGCACTGCGCCGCAACTTCGGTCAGACGGCGGCAATGGACGCGGGCATCAAGGCCGCCGTGCATGAGCTGGTGGTGACGATGGATGGAGACCGGCAGAACGACCCGAATGATATTCCGAAGCTCATCACGCATCTTTACGAAAACCGTCTTGACGTGGTAAGTGGGTGGCGCAAGGACCGCAAGGATCCGTTTGCGAAGAA
>DNLG01000041.1:1660-2763 GCA_003488525.1 Bacteroidota bacterium
ATTCACGACAGTGGCTGCTCGCTGAAGGTGTACAAGCGCGATGCCTTCGAGGGGCTGACGCTGTACGGTGAGATGCACCGCTTTATTCCGGCCATCCTGAAGATCAAGGGCTACCGCATTGGCGAGGCCGTGGTGAACCACCGCGCCCGCACGGCGGGGGAGACCAAGTACAACTACCGCCGCACGCTCAAAGGGCTCATCGACATGACGAGCGTGTGGTTCTGGAACAAGTATGCCGTGCGCCCCCTGCACCTGCTGGGCGGCATCGGGCTGCTGTTTATGCTTCTTGGCATCATGGCCGGCCTTGGAGCCGTCCGCGAGGTCCTGAACGGCAAAGCCGTCAATGACTCCGGCTGGGCCCTGCTGACGATGTTCCTGTTCCTGTCGGGCCTGCAGCTGTTCGTGGCTGGCCTGCTGTCGGATATCGCCATCAAAACGTACTTCGGTACCACGCAGGACGTGAGTTACAGCGTGGCCCGCGAGTTCGTAAACAATGCAACTAACGACTAGGCAGACCCCATCCTATGTGCGGCATAGCAGGATTTTTTGGAAGGGGCGATGCAGGCACGCTCAAGCGGATGACCGACAGCATTGCCTGGCGGGGTCCGGACGCTGACGGCTTCCATGTGGAGGCCGACGCGGGCGTGCACCTGGGTCACCGCCGCCTTTCCATCCTCGACATTGCCGGGGGCGTGCAGCCGATGCACGACCACTCGCGTCGGTATGTTGTCACCTTTAACGGCGAGATCTACAACCACCGAGAGATCCGCACGGAGCTGGAGCAGCGGGGTCATCACTTTACCACCGCCGACTCCGATACCGAAACCCTGCTCGAGGCCTATAAGGCCTGGGGCACGGACATGCTTCCGAAACTCAATGGCATGTTTGCCTTCTGCCTGTATGATTCCGAGCGGCGCACGGCGTTTATTGCGCGGGACCGCTTTGGCAAGAAGCCGCTGTTCTACACGCACCAGGGCGAAACGTTTGCCTTTGCCAGCGAGCTCACGGCTTTGCGTCAGCACGAGCACCTGCGCATGGACACTTCGCGTGCGGCGCTGAAGAAGTACTTTGCCTACGGATACATCCCAGCCCCCTCGTCGATG
>DNLG01000041.1:3023-3286 GCA_003488525.1 Bacteroidota bacterium
GTGCCACACAACGCCGAAGAGGTATGGGGCGAGCAGCTCATCGAGCTTCTCACGGCGGCCATCAAACGTCGGATGATCGCCGATGTGCCGCTGGGCTTCTTCCTCAGTGGCGGCATTGATTCGTCGGCACTGGTGGCCCTGGCCTCCACGCTCATCGACGGATCGAAGATCAACACCTTCTCCATCGGCTTTACCGAAGCCAGTTTCGATGAGTCGGCCTACTCGACGCTTATCGCCGAAAAGTTCGGCACCAACCATACACG
>DNLG01000041.1:3476-3781 GCA_003488525.1 Bacteroidota bacterium
CGACTTGACGAGCCCATGGGCGATTCGTCGCTGCTACCCACCTACCTGCTGTGCCGCGAAACCCGCAAGCACGTCACCGTTGCCCTCGGCGGAGACGGGGCTGATGAGCTCTTCTGCGGCTACGATCCATTCAAAGCGATGGGTCCGGCCCGCCTGTACAGCTCCATCATTCCACGCTCCGTGCACACGCTGGTGGAGTCGCTCGTACAGCGCCTGCCTGTGTCGCACCGGAACATGTCGCTCGACTTCAAGCTCAAGCGCACGCTGCGGGGTCTGGGCTACCAGCCCTCGCTCTGGAACGCCGT
>DNLG01000041.1:4011-4306 GCA_003488525.1 Bacteroidota bacterium
ATCTCTACAGCGAGGCCATTGCCGCCTGGGAAGGCTGCCGGTCCGACAACTATCTCGACCGTTCGACTGAGTTCTATGTGAAGCTCTACCTGCAGGACGACATTCTTGTGAAGGTGGACCGTGCCAGCATGATGAACTCGCTCGAGGTGCGCGCCCCGTTCCTGGACATCGATCTGGTGAACCACGTGCGCCGCATTCCCGCCTCTTTCCGCTTCCGAAAGCGTCAGAGCAAGTACATCCTGAAGAAGGCCCTCGAGCCCTACCTCCCGCACGAGATTCTGTACCGTCCAAAGAA
>DNLG01000042.1:0-2715 GCA_003488525.1 Bacteroidota bacterium
ACACCTCACACCTGCGCGTAGCGCCTGACCATAACAGGCAGCATTGCGCGCCAGGTTGGCCAGTCATGGGTCCATTCGTTGGACCACACATCGATAAGATGGGGTATACCCTGTGCGCTGAGAACCTCGCCGAAGCGGACGCTTGCTGAGGGGTCTTCGTAAGCACCGCTGCCGGTAGCGATATGAATATGCTTGTTGTGTCGAAGCATATCCAGAATAGCCCCTTCCTTAAGATTCGGCACGAAGTCCATCGGCGAGTTGAAGTAACAGTCTTCGTCGAAGTAGCCCTTGGTGTAGGACTTCAGATCATAGATGCCGCTCATGGCAAGAGTACCGCCAAAAAGGTCTGGACGGCGGAACATGGTGTTAACGGCGTGTAGGGCACCGAGTGAGACGCCCGAGGTAAGGATCGGCAGTGGTCCGTCACAATCGTTATGAATGAACGGAACGACCTCGTCGACGATGTAGGCGTTGTACTGCTGGTGCCGGATGGCTTTTTGTCGACCCTCCATGGTATCGTTTAGCCACGCTTCGCTGTTGATGCTGTTGATCGAGTAGATCTTGATCAGTCCCTGTTCAAGGGGCTCACGAATGCTGTCGATCAGATGAAAGCGCTCGTACTCGAGATAGTCGGCCGCGGCACTGGGGAACATCAGGATCGGCGTGCCGAAGTCTCCGTACACGCAGATCTCCATTGTTTTGTCGAGTCGTGGACTGTGCCACGCACTGAGTTCTCTTCGCATGAACGCAAAACTACGCTATCTGCGGCTGGTCGACCTCAGGGGGCGAGCCGGCTGGACACGAAGACGAGAGCGGAACCATCGTGAACGGTAATGGTGACCGATGTTTCCGTGGCGCGATTACGAGCCCCCTCCCGCGAGCCGAGCGCCAGGACCTCGTCGGCAAGGGGCCATTTCAGACCTGTCGTGGTAATGCGTGCGTGTGGCTGCGGGATGATCGAGACGATCTCGTCATGCTCGGCCCCATACGTGAACACGTCATACACGGGCAGTCCGATGCGTGCGCCGTCGAGCGCGAGAATGCGCATCGTGCGTCCGTGGCGCATCAGCACGGACCAGTTGTTGAGCGTGTGTTCGAGTTCTCCGCCGTGAATGCCAAGGACAAGTACATTCCGCCAGAGAGACGTGGCGGCAACGCGCAGCGCCTTTTCGAAATCATTGAATTCCTGATCGGGTTCGGCGATGACCATTCCATGCAGGCGCACTGTCTCGACCACGTCGGGCCGCACTGAATCAAGGTCTCCGACGAGAATATCCGGGATAACGCCTACCTCAATGAGTGCGTTGGCGGCACCATCGGCAGCAATGAACGGAACGGATGAAAACTGCTCCAGCACACCGATCGATGGAAGCGTGCCGTTAAGGATGATCACCGCGTCAAGCTGGTCGCTATCGCCGAGCAGGTGCTTCATGGACGTCCGGAGCCCTCCCATTCATCGAAGATGGACATCATTGTGTCGATACCATCGGTCAGGGCTGCCGGACCCGGTTGTAGGATGACGGGCGAGGGGATCTCGCGCAGAAATCCACTGCGGAGGGGGCGCATGGCATCCCATCCGTCGCGCGCCATCACACGCTCGGGCTTGAGCATCTTTCCGCACCATGAGGCGATCATGATGTCGGGGTCGCGGCGGACGGGGTCGAGCATATCGGCAACGATCCGACTCTTTGCGTCGGCATGGATCCGATTTTCGGCATAGACGTCCATGCCACCACAGATCTCAATGATCTCGCTCACCCAGCAGATGCCGGTGATGATCGGGTCGTACCACTCCTCGAAGTACACGCGCGGACGTCGCTCGCGCCGTGCACCGCGTTCGGCCATCATCGACACGCGCTCCTGCAGACTCAGCGCGTAGCTGTGTCCTGCCGAGCCCCTTCCTACGATCGCCGTCAGCTTCAGGATCATCGAAAGAATTCCGTCTACCGAGCGATGGTTGAAGCATACGACCTCGACGCCGCGGCGGATCAGCTCCGCTGAGATATCCGCCTGAAGGTCTGACCAGGCAAAGACGACGTCAGGACGCAAGGCGATGATCTCTTCAAACTTCGCATCGAGGTATGTGGAGACCTTGGGCTTTTGCTTGCGGGCATGGGGCGGACGAACGGTAAAACCCGAAATGCCGACGATCAGCTCGTCAGCATCGATCGCATAGAGCGCCTCAGTTGTCTCCTCCGTCAGACACACCACGCGCTTCGGAAATCCGATGCTCATCAGCGGCGCCGTCCGGGTGGACGTTGCATTCTGACGAGCATGCGATCCATTTCGAGCATCTTCCGGTGGGCATCGCGAAACGCCGGGAACTCGGAAGGCTCCACATAGGTGGAGTGCACAACGACCGTGCGACGCAGACGAAGCGTCTGCCCCTTGACCGTTGATGTGATCGAGTACGTGATCGACGGCAGCTTGAATGATGCTGAGGGAAGGGGCTTTGCAAACGTGTACCCCTTCGGCGCTGTGAGCACGATCTCAGATGATACGGAGTCGTGCGCCGGCTGAAGGACAAGCGGATGGACGCGCTGGGCCTGATCGATAGGCATCATCGGATAGCTCGGCATCGTCATCCAGCGCGGACGGATGACAATGGTGTCCTGCGTAGAATCGGCCATCGTGCGGCTACGCATCAGAACATTGCACGTCGGGCTGGCTGGCTCGTTCTTCGTCGGAGAGATCCACGTTGAGTCAACGACCATC
>DNLG01000042.1:2871-4148 GCA_003488525.1 Bacteroidota bacterium
GGCATGGGCATGCCCGAAGGGACGAATGACCGAGCCATTCGCATGACGGCGGATGAGTCAAAGTCGCGAGCATGGAGGCTGGTCCTGGACGTGATCCAGCCTACGGTGTCGATCCGCATCTGCGTTGTGACCACATAGCTGCGCGGCGTGATGAAGCGCTTGTGCAGTCGCACGGGATCACGCATGCGGTCGCTGACAGGCAGAGCGAAGGCATTCTCGATCGAGGTCGGTGCAACGCCGTAGGGCACGGGGCGGAAAGAGAGGTCGATCATCTGGGCCGACGAGTCACCGGGTAGAACAAGCACCATATGATCGAAGGGCATTGAAACGGTTGGCTCGTTATAGGTCAGGTTCGACTGCGACTTGATCAGCGTGGGAATCGCCTCGACTCCGCGCTCGGCCATCATCATCGAAGCCAGCATCACCTTGTCGGCTGTCGTGCCACTGCGAAGGGCAAGCACGTCACAGGCCCGATAGGGAGTGAAGGCCAGACTCGATGAAGGCTGTTGTGTGATCGATTCGATCACCCAGTGGGCGATCGTCGTGGCCACGACCTCCTTCTTCCACTTTCGATCGGGCGGTAGCAGAGAATCGACAAGGGTGCGCAACTGGTCGCACGACTGCAGTCGACGGCTGAACGCATCCTTCATCTGACGCACAACGATGCTCCATCCCGGAAACGTGCTAAGCTCAACATGTGGCACATAATCGATCAGCGGCGGCATGAACATCTCCTGCACAACCGGACGCACGTCGCGCGCAGTCCACGTAAACAGCATGCCACTGGGCGTCTCGACATCGGACTGGACCGGATCGAAGTTGTGGATCTTGAACTGATAGTTGTCCGTCAACGGCACGATCATGGAAAGCCGAGCCAGACGTGTGTGCGACAGAGGCGATAGGCTCATATTCATATGACCGTGGCGTGTGAACATCGAATCGCGGTGCCACTTTTCGGCTGAGTAGATAATGACATCGCCCGCTGCCACACCCTCGAGTGAGGCGTCGTTGCGGCGGAGATCGATCGTGCGCTGATCACCGTTACTCGCCAGGATCATGAGCTTCTGCCAGCCTTCGGTAGCCTCGTCGAAGCGCTTGGGAAGGGGCAGCTGGGCCAGCGAATCGATCGAGTGCACGCGGATAACCGTGTTGACGCGCTGAAGTGACGTGCTTCCAAAGATCAGTGCCTGCTGCATGTCCAGCAGTATGGTCTCCACAGCCATCGAGTCCGTTAAGGGCTCGCGCAGGGCCGCCGCCGCAATACTGTCGACGTCGTA
>DNLG01000042.1:4373-5213 GCA_003488525.1 Bacteroidota bacterium
GTTACCCGGATCGATCTCCAGTGACCGATCGATGGCGCTCGCAGCTGAATCAGCCTCACCCTTCGCGTTGTGGATCAGCCCCTTGAGCAGCCACATTGACGCGTCTTCCTGCATGACCGAGAGTGCCGAGCGCGTGAGAAGAAGTGCAGTGTCGAGAGATTTTTCTCCGTGTGCCGCCCAGGCAGCCTGCCGCAGACGTCCGGCGCTGAGCGAGTCCGATGCTACCGCCTGACGAAGCATCCGGACGATGCGCGGGTCGCGTTGAAAGGTCGTATCGATCGCAGCCGTGTTGCGGGTAAGGATCTCGAAGGGGGCATGCTGTTTCGTTACCGTCTGGGGCTCGGATGAGAACGTGGCACCCGCAAGGATCGAACCCGATTCGTCGGCAACGCGCAGGGCAAACGACAGAAAGGGCATCACATCTCGCCCAACCCGAACGTGGATCTTGTTCCACCCTTGCCAGAGAGTGCATGCAGCAACGGTCGAGCCGCTGCGCGCAAACACGTCATCATCAAAACCTATCAGCAGCGAGTCGTTCACAAAGAACCGTGCCGCACCGCTCACACCCAGCTCAAGTCTGACCTTGCGGGTGGTGGGCACGTACACGTAGGTGCGCGCCACGAACACGCAGGGAACATCGGGCGCGTGATCGGTCAGGTTCACCCATCCGAGCAGATCAGCGCCCCGGTACGGATGCCATCGGGTGAGGCCACCCCAGAGATTCTCAAAGGTGCTTGAAGTATCCCGGGGGTCCTCCGGAGGCGTCCGTCGAAGGACACCGCTGCCGCCCACGTTAGAAAAGGGTCCGATGACCGACCATGCCGGGGTCGACTCAGTCGA
>DNLG01000017.1:0-376 GCA_003488525.1 Bacteroidota bacterium
TCCCGGCGTTGTGCCCGAGATCGTCAGATTCGCAGCAGCGGTCAGACGACCATCGGCATCGACTGTGATCTGCGGGACCTGCGTTGTTGTTCCGTAGGTGCCGGCTGCAACGCTGGTCGACGCGAGCTCATTCGCAGCGACCACGCCTGTGCCAAGCTGCAGGTTCATCGTGTTGATGTTTCCTGCTACGGTCACATCGGTGCCGGCTGCCGTTGCCGGTAGGATTGTAACATTCGTGGCCGAGGTAATGCGACCTTTCGCGTCGACCGTGAACTGACCGACCTGGCTGTTGCTACCATAGGTTCCCGTGGTGACGCCTGTCGGAAGGAGTGTCGGGTTCGGATACGTACCTGTAAGATCGCCCCCTGCCGGACCT
>DNLG01000017.1:535-3772 GCA_003488525.1 Bacteroidota bacterium
GTTGTGCCCGAGATCGTTACGGATGACAGTGCCACCACACGTCCGTCGCGGTCGATCGTCATCACCGGAGCTGTTGTGGACGAACCGACCGGACCGATGGGCGCCGGAAAGATGTCGCCCAGTTCGTTGCCATTGACGGTGTTGGCACGCAACTGCAGGTTCATCGAATCAAGCGGGCCGGTGACCGAGATGTCCGACGCCGGCACGGTGCCGGGAAGCTCGATCTTCGATGCATCGATGACCGTGGTTGTGTTCGTGTTGTTGATCGCATTGATGATCGTATTGCCCGACGTTGTCACATTCAGCGTGGGATTCGGATACGTGCCTGACAGGTCGCCCCCTGCCGGATCGCCCACCTTGATCGCATTCAGGGTTGTCGACGTCAGTGACGTCACACGTCCATCGGCATCGATGCTCACGACCGGTATCTGCGTTACGCCGCCGATCGGACCGATCGGAGCTGTGTGCAGGTTGGCCAGCTCATTTCCGTTGACCGTGCCGGACTTGATCTGCAGGTTCAACGAATCCAGACGTCCAGTTGCCTGAATGTCCGATGCCGGAATGGTGACAGGGGGCTCGATGCGCGCCCCGTCGATCAGCAGAGAGTCTTCGAGATTGATCGCCGTGATGATATCGCCGCCAACAACATTGAAGTTGATACGCGGATTCGGATAGTTGCCTGTAAGGTCGCCCCCTGCCGGATCACCGGGACGCATGGCAAGGATCGGGATCGAGGAGAGCTCGCGCACACGTCCATCGCGATCGACAGTGATGACTGCCGAAGTAACGGCATTGCCCTGCGCTACGAGGGGCAGGCCCGGTACATCCTGCAGCTCATCGGTACCGATGGTCGAGGGTTTGATCTGCAGGTTCAGACTATCGATCGGGCCTGACGAGAGAATGTCTGACTGATCGAGCGTCGTGGGGCGGATCTGGCGGCTCGTAACAAATGTCATCCGACCTTTGGCATCGACGGTGAACTGCGGTATCGTCGAACCGTTGCCATACGTTCCCGGTACGACGCCGGTGGCGCGCAGTTCGGGATCGGGATAGATACCGACAAGGTCACCCCCTGCCGGACCAAATGGCTGTGAGTTATCGATCGGGACGGCCTGAATGGAGGTGATGCGTCCGGCACGATCGACGTTCACAATCGGGATCGATGTTGACGAGCCGTACGAACCGGGCGTCAGGAGCATCTGCGACATCTTGGATGAGGTGATCGCATTATCAAGGACCTTATCGGTGGTGACCGCACCGTCCTGGATCTTCGGCGTGGTGATCGCACCATCCTGAATTTTGATGGACGTCACGGCGCCGTTAGCGATGCGCGACGTGGTCACGGCATCCGGTGCGATCTTCTCCGTCGTTACCGCTCCGTCGCGGATCAGCGGGTTCGGATACGTACCCGTGAGGTCGCCTCCGGCAGCATCGCCCCTTCGCATCACATCCGTCACGTCGCCCGTGATAAGCTTCGGACGCCAGGATGATGTTGCACCGTCCCAGACGAGAGCATCGCCGTTGTTGGCACCGGCACGCTGAATCAGTGCCGGGTCGACAGACTGCAGAGCAATGTCGACATCATTTCCATTGGTCAGCCGCACCATGATCGACCCGTCGAGCGAGGTGATCCGCTGTACGGCCTCCGGTGTGCTGATCGTGAACTTCCTGCCCGTCTGCACGATCGTCGTCGCCCCCTCACCTTCAAGGATGAGGTCGCCATCGACGCCATTGATGCTGCGGACAACTCCCGTTGCCGAGATCGATACGCTGTCAGCCACACGCGCTCTATCGGCATAGAGTGCATACGGCACTGCCGTCAGTCTGGTGCGCGGCACCATTTCGCCCTCGCCGGCAACTTCCACGGCCAGCCAATACTGGCGGTCAAAGGTGAGGGAAAGGGGCACAGTGCGACCCATCACAATGTCGAAGACGCCGTTGAGCGTCGTCACCGTATGCACCTCTTCCCATAGCGGAGCGCCCCCCATGGATTCAGCATACAGGCGGATGGTGATCTCGTACGGACCGTTGGCAACAGCATCTCCGGCCGGTGTTGTAAGAACACCCTGATAGGTAAAGGTTCGTGGAACGCTGATCTGCGCCGTCGTGCCTGCGGCGAAGAACAGAAGGAAACAGAGCGCGAGGGCAAGACGTCGCATAACGGGCTCCAAACAGGTTGGTGAATGAACTGTTCGAAACTCCCGGTTATGGAGTGCGCACACGATGACGCTTGTCAGGGGATGACTTCGGTAAGAGTCACATGAATTGCATTTCTGGTGACTATCTTCGCACCATTGCACGTCAATGAGTTCATTCGGAGTACGACCATGTCACACGACGCAACACACGGACACGATCACGATCACGTCCACGAGCCCGATCACGTTAACGACACGCTGCCAACACGACTCATGGGCATTGCCGTTGGCGTGCTTGTGGTGCTCGTTGCCGTGTCTCTGCAGCGCGCCATGGGATGGCACGATGTGGTGGGCGGGATCATGACGGGATTTCTCGGCATGTTCTTCGGCGCTCTCGGCACCAGCGTGCGCAGTCCTTCCGGCGCCGCCATTCTTGGCTGGGCAGGCGGCATCGCCTTCTTTACGAGCATTCTGATGTTCCTCGGCCTGCGACTGTTCTAAGTCGCCTTACCGGCCCACATACGTATGATGCGGCACCTCTCATCTTCGTCACGAGCTGCTATCGTGGCGCTGATGATGACGGCGCTCATTATCATCAGCGCGTCTTGCGTAAATCCCTTCGCCCCCTCTCTCGATGAGTCAGGGGGCGATAATGTTCTCGGGGACCAGCGCACCATCGAGGGGCTGTTCCAGAACTTTCGCTATGCCTACCTGTTCCGCGATACACTTACGTACGGACGGTTGCTGGCTCGCAACTTTACCTTCGTCTACCGCAACTACGACCAGGGCGTCGATGTCACCTGGGGCCGCGACGAAGACATGCTCGCCACCAATGGTCTTTTCATGGCCGCCCAGCAGCTCGACCTTGTCTGGAACGACGTCATCCTTGCCGACGGAGATAGCCTTACGAAGAACATCTCCCGCGGCTTCAACCTCACCATCACGTTCAACCCCACCGATGTCCTACGCGCTCAGGGTCGCGTGAACCTCCTCGTTGAACGCCCCTCTACCTCCGAGCCATGGAAGATCGTGCGCTGGAGGGATGAATCGAATTACTTCTAGGTGTGAGGTGTGAGGTTTTAGGTGTGAGGTGTGAGGT